>JBDTLY010000021.1:0-16080 GCA_039934535.1 Casimicrobiaceae bacterium
GATGCGGCTCGCCGCGCGCCATCGTGTACGCGTGCAGCCATCCCGACGCCGGCGTCGCCTTGAAGCCGCCGTAGCACCAGCCGCCCGTCATCGTGAGGCCCTTTACCGGCAACGCGCCGACGATCGGACTGCCGTCCATCGTCATGTCGCACAGGCCGCCCCAGGTCCGCATGACCTTGAGCCGCCCGAAGCTCGGGAACAAGGCGAGGCACGCGCCGACGACGTGCTCGATGATCGGCAGGTTGCCGCGCTGCGCATACGAGTTGCAGAAGTCGAGGTCGCCGCCCATCACGAGCTCGCCGCGGTCCGACTGGCTGATGTAGAAATGCACGGCGCCCGATGTGACCACGGTATCGAGTGCGGGTTTCACCGGTTCGGTCACCAGTGCCTGCAGCGCGTGCGACTCGATGGGCAGCGTGATCCCGGCCATTGACGCGAGGCGGCTCGAATTCCCGGCGACGGCGAGCCCGAGCTTTGGCGTAGCGATGAAGCCCTGCGTCGTTTCGACGCCTGCGATGGCGCCATTCTCGACCCGGATGCCGGTCACCTCGCATTGCTGGATGATGTCGACGCCGCGGGCATCCGCCGCGCGCGCATACCCCCAGGCAACCGCATCGTGGCGCACCGTGCCGCCGCGCGCCTGCAGCAAGCCGCCCAGGATCGGGAAGCGCGCGCCGGGCGAGCAATCGAGATTCGGAATCCGGCGGGCGATCTCGTCGCGCGACAGAAATTCGGCGTCGATGCCGTTCAGGCGCATCGCGTTGCCGCGGCGCATCGCGGCATCCATGTCGGCGGGCGAATGGACGAGGTTCAGCACGCCGCGCGCGCTGTACATCACATTGAAGTTGAGGTCCTGCGCCAGCCCTTCCCACAGCTTCAGCGAAAGCTCGTAGAAATGCGCGTTGGGATCGAGGTGGTAGTTCGAGCGCACGATGGTCGTGTTGCGCCCCGTGTTGCCGCCGCCGAGGTAGCCTTTCTCCAGTACGGCGATGTTGGCGAGGCCATGTTCCTTCGCGAGGTAATAGGCGGTCGCAAGGCCGTGGCCGCCGCCGCCGACGATGACGGCGTCGTAGCGCGGCTTCGGCTTCGGGCTCCGCCATGCGCGCGGCCACCCCTCGTGGTGCGAGAAGGCGTTGCGGGCGAGGGAGAAGATCGAATACTTCACGCGGGGGCGGCGGGGTGCGCCGGCGCCATTGCTCATTTTGGTTCCGGCGCCGAATCGCTTATTCTAACGGGCGGGACCGCTGGGAGGCGTGCCCCGAGGCACAAAGGAGGAATTCATGAAGATGGGCAAGGGGTGGTGGGGATTCGGCGCGATCGTCGCGCTCGCGCTGATGGTGACGGGAACGGCGGCGGCGCAATCCGATACGCTGGCGAGCGTCAAGCAGAAGGGCAAGCTCGTCGTCGGCGTGAAGGCGGACTACAAGCCGTTCGGATATACGGATCCGTCGGGCAAGATCGTCGGCCTCGAGGTCGACCTCGCGAGCGATGTCGCGAAGCGCCTTGGCGTGCCGGTCGAGCTCGTGCCGGTGGTGGCCGCGAACCGGATGGAATTCCTGAAGCAGGGGCGCATCGACCTCATGATCGCGACGACGGCCTACAAGCCCGATCGCGCGGAGGTCATCGGCATGCCCGAGCCGTTCTATTACGCCGGCGCCGCCAACGTTTTCGCGAAAAAGAACTCGGGCCTGAAGGCCTGGGCGGACCTCAAGGGCAAGCCGGTGTGCGCGATTCAAGGCGCGTACTACAACCGCCGCACGGGCGAGGAATTCGGTGCCAATCTCGTCGTGTTCAAGGGCGTTACCGAGGCGATGGCCGCGCTCGAAGCCGGCAATTGCGTGGGCACCGTGTTCGACACGACGTTCTTCGCCGGCATCATGGGCGACGCAAAATGGGCCGACTACGCGATGGTGCTGCCGTCGATCGATCCCGAGCCGTGGGCGGTCGGTGTGCGCAAGGACGACCCCAAGTTCGCCGCGTACATGAGCGACGTGCTGAAGGACTGGCACAAGACCGGGTTCCTCCTCGCGGCGGAGAAGAAGTGGGGCATCCCGCAGTCGCCGTATCTCGTCGAGCAGCAGGCGAAATACAAGTAGGCGCGCGGCGCGCGAACGAGGGGCCGGGGCCGCGGCATGGATGACGTCGCGGCCTGGTTCCTCGCGCTGCACAAGTCGACCGGCATCAAGCTGACGATCTTCTACGATTCCTACGATCGCGGGCGCTTCCTCGAAGGCTTCGTCACCACCGTCAAGCTATCCGCGTATTGCCTCGTTCTGAGTCTGGCGCTCGGCGCGCTAGTCGCGATGTTGCAGGGCGCGCGCACCGCCGCCGTCCGGCGCGCCGCGTCCGGCTTCGTACAGCTCTTCCGCAACACGCCGCCGCTGGTCCAGCTGTATTTCTTCTACTTTGCGCTGGGGCCATTGCTGCCGAGAGTCGACGGCGTGCCGCTGCTGGGATCGTTCGGCTGGGCGGTCGTGTCGCTGACGTTGCTCGAGACAGCGTTCGCCGCGGAGATCTATCGCGCCGGCATCGAAGCCGTGCCAAAGGCGATGGTCGAGGCGGCGGAATCGCTCGGCTTTTCGCGCTCGCAGGTCTACCGGCAGGTCGTGCTGCCGCTGGCGCTGCGCGTCACCATGCCGGCGATGACCAACAACCTCGTGAACCTGGTGAAGACGACCACGCTCGCCTACGCGATCGCGGCGCCCGAGCTCCTCTACATGTCCGCGCAGATCTGGTCCGAGCAAGTCAATGTGCCCGAGATGATGGTCGTTCTGCTGGTCTGCTATGTCGCGATGGTCGGCGTCATCAACCAGGTGATGCAGTGGCTCGAAGTGCGCCTGCGCGTGCCGGGATTCGGGCAATGAGTGCGACGACCGACCTCGCGGTGCTGCCGCCCATCGCGCTTCCGCGCGCTACCGGAGACCGTTCAAGTGGGGCCGTCCTCTTCTCGGCGCGGACCGGCGCGGCGCTGCTCGCGATCTTCGTCGTATCGGTCGCTGTCGCGCAGGTCGAAGCGCCCTCCGCGAAGGCGACAGTGCTGGAACTGCTCGCCAAATGGACGCCGCTTTTGGCGAAGGGATTCGTCTTCAACCTGCTGATCAGCGTTTGCGCGATGGCGGTCGGGACCCTCGCCGGCGTGCTGCTGGGCCTCGCGCGCATCTCGCTGCTGCGGCCCGTGCGCGGCACGTCGTGGGTCGTGGTCCAGTTCTTCCGCAATGCGCCATGGCTCGTTCTGCTGTTCTTCGTCATGTACCTGCTGCCGTTCGAATTCCACGTGGGCGGCGTGACGATCCCGTTCCCGGACTGGATCAAGGCGACGCTGGGCCTCGCGCTGCCGATCATGGCCAACATGGCGGAGATCGTCCGCGGCGCGGTGCAGTCGATCCCGACCGCGCAATGGGAGGCCGCCCGCTCGCTCGCCTTTTCGCGCCGCGAGACGTTGTGGAAAATCATCCTGCCGCAGTGCGTGAAGCGGATGCTGCCGCCGTGGATGAACTGGTATGCGATCCTGACGATGGCGACCACGCTCGCGTCGATTGTCGGCGTGAGCGAGGTCATGGGAAACACGTTGCGTATCACCAATGCCGAGGGGCGAACCGATCTCTTGATCCCGATCTACAGCTACGTGCTGCTGTGGTTCTTCGTCTACTGTTATCCGATCGCGGTCGCCACGCGCCGGCTGGAAGCACGCTACGAGGTGCGCGGATGAGCCTCGATGCCTTCCTGCGCGAGCACGGGATTGCGCCGGAGCGCCACGCGCATCCGCCGGTGATGACCGTCGAGGAGTCGGAGCGCCTCGTGCCGAAGCTGCCGGGCGCCAAGACCAAGAACCTGTTCCTGCGCGACAAGAAAGGCGCGCGACACTTTCTCGTCACCGTGCCGCACGACCTCGCGGTCGATCTCATCGCGCTCGGCGCCGCGCTCGACGCCGGACGGCTCGGTTTCGCGTCGCCGGAGCGCTTGCTGAAGCACCTTGGAATCAGGCCCGGATCGGTGAGCCTGCTGGCGCTCGTCAACGACCGCGACGGTGCCGTCGAATTCGTCATCGACGCCGCGTTGTGGAGCGCGTCCGCGGTGCAGGCGCATCCGCTCGTCAACGACGCGACGATGGTTATCGCGCATGCGGAACTCGAGCGCTTCCTCGCCGCGACGGGGCACGCGCCGCGCGTCGTGTCCGTGCCGGCGGCAACGCGATGACGACGACGGCCGAAGCGCCGCTGGTGCGCCTCGTCGACGTTCACAAGTCGTTCGGCGCGGTGGAGGTGCTGCGCGGCATCTCGTTCGCGGTCGCCAGGGGCGAGGCGGTCTGCATCATCGGGCCGTCGGGCTCCGGCAAGTCGACGCTGCTCCGCTGCATCAACGGCCTGATCCCGGTCGATCGTGGCGAGATCTTCGTGGTCTCGCATGCGGTGCACGAGCTGCGCAAGGACGCCGCAATGGTGGCGCTGCGCAAGGATGTGTCGATCGTCTTCCAGCAGTACAACCTCTTCCCGCACAAGACCGCGCTCGAGAACATCATGATGGCGCCCGTCGACGTGCTCAAACAGCCGAGAGCGGAGGTCGAGGAACGTGCGCATGCGCTGCTCGCCAAGGTGCGGCTCACAGGCAAGGAGAAGAGCTATCCGGGCGAGCTCTCCGGCGGGCAGCAGCAGCGGGTCGCGATCGCTCGCGCGCTCGCGATGCGGCCGCAGGTGATGCTGTTCGACGAAGTGACCGCGGCACTCGATCCCGAGACGCGCAAGGAGGTGCTGGTGACGATCCGCCAGCTGGTCGAGGAAGGCATGACGTCGATCCTCGTCACGCACGAAATGGCGTTCGCGCGCGAGATCGCGCACCATGTGTACTTCACCGACCACGGCCTCATCGTCGAGGACGGTCCGCCCGCGCAATTGTTCGGCGCGCCGCAAAAAGAGCGGACGCGCGCGTTCCTGGAGCAGATCCTCTGATGAAATCGCATGTCCAGGTCGCCGTGATCGGCGGCGGCGTCGTCGGCGCATCGGTCCTCTACCACCTCGCGAAAGCCGGCTGGACCGACGTCGTGTTGATCGAGCGCGACGAGCTGACCTCCGGCTCGACGTGGCACGCAGCCGGCGGCATGCATACGCTGAACGGCGACCCCAACGTCGCCAAGCTGCAGAAATACACGATCGAGCTCTACAAGGAAATCGAGGAAGCCTCCGGACAGTCGTGCAGCATCCACATCACCGCGGGCGTGGACCTCGCCGGCACGCCGGAGCGGATGGATTTTCTGAAGCTCGCCTGCGCGCGTGCCCGCTATCTCGGTCTCGGGATGGAGATCATCTCGGTCGACGAGGCTGCGCGCATTTTTCCGATCATGGACAAGCGGCACTTCGTCGGCGCGCTGTACAACCCGCTGGAGGGTCACGTCGACCCATCGGGCGTCACGCATGCGTACGCCAAAGCCGCGCGCAATCTCGGCGTCGAGGTCTACCGCTTCACGCGCGTCACGGACACCAAGCCCCGCCCCGACGGATCGTGGGACGTGATCACCGACAAGGGCAACCTCGTCGCGGAGCACGTCGTCAATGCGGGCGGATTGTGGGCGCGCGAAGTCGGCCGTTTCGCGGGACTCGAACTTCCGATCCTCGCGATGGAGCATCAATACCTCATCACCGGCGAGATTCCGGAAGTCGTCGCATCGCAGAAGGAAGTTCTTCACGCGATCGACTTCGAAGGCGAGATCTACATGCGCCAGGAAGGCAAGGGCATGCTGATCGGCACGTACGAGAAGGGCGGCGTGCCGTGGTCGCCGCGCGAGACGCCCTGGAATTTCACGCACGAGCTGCTGCCGCCCGACCTCGACCGCATCGCGGACAGCCTCGAAGTCGGCTTTCGCCACTTTCCCGCGCTGGAGCGAGCGGGGATCAAGCGCGTCGTCAACGGTCCGTTCACGTTCGCGCCGGACGGCAATCCGGTCGTCGGTCCGATTCGCGGACTGCGCAACTACTGGGTGGCGTGCGGCGTGATGGCAGGTTTCAGCCAGGGCGGTGGCGTGGGCCTCGCGCTGTCGAACTGGATCATCCACGGCGACCCCGGCTTCGACGTGTGGGCGATGGACGTTGCGCGCTTCGGCGACTGGGCGACGATGGCGTACACGAACGCGAAGGTGCGCGAAAACTATTCGCGGCGCTTTCGCATCCGCTTCCCGAACGAGGAGCTCCCGGCCGCGCGGCCGTTGCGCATGACGCCGATTTACGACCGCCTGAAAGCGCGGGGCGCGGTGTTCGGTTCGGCGTTCGGTCTGGAGCACGCATTGTGGTTCGCGCCGGACGGCATCGAGCCGCGCGAGGACGTCACCTATCGCCGCTCGAATGCGCACGGCCACGTCGGCGACGAATGCCGCGCGGTGCGCAATGCCGTCGGGTTGCTCGAAACGTCGAGCTTTTCCAGGTACGAGGTGACGGGCGAAGGCGCGGGCGCGTGGCTCGAGCGCATCCTCGCAAATCGCCTGCCGCGCGAAGGCCGGCTCACGCTGTCGCCGATGCTGAATGACAACGGCAGGCTGATCGGCGATTTCACCGTGGCCAATGCGGGGCGTGGCCGCTACTTCGTGTTCGGTTCCGGCGTCGCCGAGCAGTACCACTTGCGCTGGTTCGAGGCGCATATGCCGCCATCGGGCGTGGCGATCCGCGCGTTGCGCACCGAATGGCTCGGCCTTGGCATTTCCGGTCCGAAGTCACGCGAGCTGCTGTCGCGTCTGACCGGCGACGATATCTCGAACGCCGCGTTTCCATTCCTGTCGTTCCGGGCGATGGACGTCGCGATGCTGCCGGCGCACGTCGGCCGCATCTCGTTCGCCGGCGAGCTCGGCTACGAGATCTGGGTGCCTGCCGACTGCCAGCTGGCACTGTACGAATCGATTCTCGCGGCCGGCGCGGACCTCGGGTTGCGGCACTTCGGCGCGCGCGCGCTCAATTCGCTGCGCCTCGAAAAGAGCTTCGGCAACTGGGCGCGCGAATACCGTCCGATCTACACGCCGGCGGAGGCGGGACTCGATCGCTTTGTCGACGTGTCGATGGCGGATTTCATCGGCCGCGATGCCGTGGTGCGCGACCGCGCACAGGGTCCTGCGCGGCGGCTCGTCACGTTCGTTGTCGATGCGACCGAGGCCGACGCGATCGGCGACGAGCCGGTGTGGCACGACGGGCAGGTCGTCGGCTGGATCACGTCGGGCGGTTACGGACACTTCGTCGGCAAGTCGCTCGCGCTCGGCTACGTTCCGGCAGCGCTGGCGGCCGCCCCCTCCGGATTCGAGATCGAGATCCTCGGCGACCTCCGTCCGGCCGCGCTCGCATTGCAGCCGCTCCACGATCCGGCGGGCGAGCGCATGCGGCGTTCATGACGCCGCGTTTCCCGTTGTGGCTCGTGCTCGGCGTGCCGGCGGCGGCGGCGCTGGCGCTGTATTGGCCGGTGATGGGCACCGGTTTCCTCGGCGACGACTTCGGATTGATCCATGCGTTCGATGGGTGCGACGGCGTGTGGGGGACCGCGCAGTGCGTCGGGCAGATGTTCGTCTCCGGCGTCGGGCCACCGAGCAACCAGTATCGCCCGCTGACGATGGCGACCTTCGCAGTCAATGCGGCGATCGGCGTGGAGCCGTTCGGCTGGCATCTCGTCAACGTGCTGCTGCATGCCGCGAACGCGGCGCTCGTGGCGCTCTTCGCGTGGCAGTTGCAGGACGGCGACACGACGCGCGCGCGCGCCGCGGCGCTGATGGCGGGATGGCTGTTCGCGTGGCTTCCGTTCGCGGTGGAGCCTGCGGCCTGGGTTGCCGCGCGCTTCGACGGGCTTGCGCTCCTCGGGTTGCTGGTGGCGGCGTGTGCGTTCATGCGCAGCGCGACATGGCGCGACGGCTACGGATTGCTGAGCCTCGCCGCGACGGTGCTGTCGTATATGAGCAAGGAGTCGGCGGCGATCGGCGTGCCGCTGATCCTGGCGCTGGCGTGGCACAGGCAACGGCTCGACATCGGATTGCTGCGCGGCGTCGCCCGCGCGCTGCGCGCGGCATTGCCGTGGCTGGTCATCGCCGCCGCGTATTTCACATTCCGGCGCATCATCTTCGGCGACCCGTTCCGTTTCTTTCCGGGGGCGTCGCCGTTCATGGCATTGATCACCTTCGAATGGCTGGCCAGCGTGCCGGGGATGCTGCATTGGGGGACGCTGGCGCTGCCGGGGACCGGGCCGCGCACGGTGTTCGTCGCGTCGGGGCTGGCTCTCACGGTATGTGCGCTCGCGGCGGGCGTCGCCGAGCGGGCGAAGGGGCGTGCGCTTGCGGCGATGGCATTCGCGCTGCTGGCGGCGTTCGCGCTGCTGCTGTCGCAATGGCAATGGTCGGTCACCGGCGAAGGCGGGCGCGTGCTTGCGGCCATCGGCGCGATCGCGCTTGTCGCAGCGGCACTGCCGCTGGCGGCACGGGGACCGCCGCGCGCGCTGGCCTGGATGGCGGCGCTCGTGTTGCTCGGCAGCCAGTTCGTGCTGACGCAGGCGGCGGTGGCGCGATGGGTCCGGGCCGGCGAAGACACGCCGATGCTGGCGCGCAAGCTCGCCGCTCTCGCCCGCGCGATGCCGTTGGACAGCTACGCATTCGTCGTCATTCCGGATCACATCGGCGCTATCCCGTTCGGACGCAACGCGCAGATCGGATTCATGCTGCCGCCCATCCAGTCGTCGCCGATCACGCAGCAATTGATTGTGCAGACCGACGAGAACCTCGCGCCATGGCCGGACCTCTTCACCCGCGACGTCGTCGGCCGGTTGAAGCGCGAGCAGTTCGATCCGCGGCCCAGTTCATCGGTACCGCCCAAGGTCGCGCCGCCGCACGCGACGCCCGACCATTGGCTCTGCTGGAGTCCGAACACGCGCGCGCTGCAGCCGCTCGATCTCGTGCTCGCGCCGGACCTCGCGAATTGGGACGCCGCGTGGAAGCAAGCACTCGATGTTTCCGGGTGCCGCGGATGATCTTCCGCATTCCGAAATGGCTGATGCTCGGCGTGCCGGCGCTGGCGACGCTGGCGCTGTACTGGCCGGTGCTGGGAACGGGATTCGTCGGCGACGACTTCGGCATGCTGCACGCTTTCGATGGCTGCGAAGGCGCGCGTGGAGTCGCGCAATGCGTCGCGCAGATGTTCGTGTCCGGCGTGGGGCCACCCAGTAATCAATACCGGCCGCTGACGATGGCGAGCTTTGCCCTGAATTCGGAGCTGGGCGCCGATCCCTTCCACTGGCACCTGGTGAATGTCCTGTTGCATGCGGCGTGCGCTTCGCTCGTCGCGCTGCTCGCGTGCCAGCTGCTGAGCGATGATTCGCCGCGCACGCGCGCGGCGGCGCTGATGGCGGGTTGGCTCTTCGCGTGGTTCGCGCCGGCGGTGGAAGCCACCGCGTGGATCTCAGCGCGCTTCGATGGCATGGCGCTCGTGTGGATGCTAGTGGCGGCGTGCGCCTTCGTCGCGAGTCGGCGCTGGCGCGACGGTTACGGATTGCTGAGCCTCGCCGCGACCGTGCTTTCCTACATGAGCAAGGAATCGGCGACGATCGGCGTGCCGCTGATATTGGCACTCGCCTGGTACAAGCAGGGGCGCGGCAAGGGGTTCGTCCGCGATATTCTTGCGGCGCTACGCGCCGCGCTGCCGTGGCTGCTGATCGCCGCGCTGTATTTTTTCTTCAGGAGATATCTCTTCGGCGATCCGTTCCGCTTTTTCCCGGGATCGTCGCCGCTTGCCGCGCTCTTCAGCGGCGAATGGCTGGCCAATATTCCCACGATGCTCGACTGGATTGCCGTGGCGCTGCCGGAGCCGGTTCCGCGATCGGTATTCGCCGGGTCGGGGCTGGTGCTGTTGTTGTGCGCTCTGGCGGCGGGCGTTGCGGAACGGGCGAAGGCGCGCGTACTGGCCGCCATCGCGTTCGCAGTGCTGGCGGCGTTCGCGCTCCTGCTGCCGCATTGGCAATGGGCGGGCAACGGAGAAGGTGGGCGCGTGCTGCTCGCGATCGGCGCAATCGCGCTGGTCGCGGCGGCGCTTCCTCTCGCCTCGGCGGACCGGCCGCGGGGCTTGGCGTGGATCGCCGCCATCGTGCTGCTGGGCAGCCAGTGGATGCTGGCGCAATCGGCGGTCGCGCGATGGGTCCAGGCGGGTGACGACACGCGCGCGCTTTCGGGCGCGCTGGCGCGCGTGGCCGCCGAGACGACGCCGGAGGGCTACGCCTTCGTCGTCCTTCCGGATCACGTCGGCGCGATCCCATTCGGACGCAATGCGCAGGGCGGCCTTATGCTGCCGCCCGTGCAGGCGACGTCAATCGCGCCGAAGCTCATCGTGCAGACGGGCGACGAGCTCGCGCGTTGGCCCGATCTCTTCTCGCGGGATATCATTGGTCGCCTGCGCCGCGAGCCTGTCGCGAGCGTCGCCGCGAACCCGCTGACGCCGAAAGTGCCCCCGCCCCACGCCTTGCCCGACCGCTGGTTCTGCTGGAGCCCGCGCACCCATGCGCTGGTGCCGGTCGCGCTGGGGCTCGAACCGGGCCTCGCCAATTGGGACGTTGCCTGGCGCAAGGCGCTGGCCGCGGCGGGTTGCGCGGATTGATGCCGGTGATCGTCCTCAACGACCTGTCCCGCCATCACGCGCCGTTGCGCGCAGCGCTCGACGCGGCCATTGCGCGCGTCCAGGATCGCGGTCATTACATCCTCGGCCCCGAGGTGGAGGCGTTCGAGCGCGAGTTCGCGGCGTATTGTGGCGCGGCATCGTGCGTCGGCGTCGCCAATGGCACCGACGCGCTGGAACTCGCGTTGCGCGCGCTCGACATCGGCGTGGACGACGAGGTGGCGACCGTCGCCAACGCCGGTGGTTACGCGACGACCGTCATCCGCGCGGTTGGCGCGACGCCGCTCTACGTCGACATCGATGAGGCTACTCTTCTCATCGACCCGGATTCGCTCGCGCGGCGGATCACGCCGCGCACGCGCGCCATCGTCATCACGCATTTGTACGGGCGTCTCGCCGATGTCGATGCAATCGCGGCCGTCGCAAAGGTGCGCGGCCTCGCGCTGATCGAGGACTGCGCCCAGGCGCACGGCGCGCGGCATGGAACGAAGAAGGCCGGGACGTTCGGCGTCGTCGGCTGCTTCAGCTTCTACCCGACCAAGAACCTCGGTGCGCTGGGCGATGCGGGAGCCCTCGTCACGAACGATGCGGCGCTGGCGGCAAAGATCAAGGAACTCCGAACGTACGGCTGGCGCGGCAAGTACCGGATCGCGGTCGGCGGTGGAATGAATTCGCGGATGGACGAATTGCAGGCCGCTGTTTTGCGGGTCAAGCTGCCGCATCTCGATGCCTGGAACCAGCGTCGGCGCGAGATCGCGTCGCGCTACGCGACCGAGATTGCGAATCCGCGGATCACGCTTCCGCCTGCCGCCGAGGCGGCTGTCACGCATCTTTACGTCGTTCGCGCGAAATTGCGCGACGTGCTGCGCGCGCATCTTGCCGAGGCTGGCGTCGTGACCGACATCCATTACCCGATCCCCGATTACCGGCAGGCCGCATGGCCCGGCGACGTGCCGGCCGCGGGGCTCGAGCGCACCGACCGCGCGTGCGCGGAAATCCTGACGCTGCCGTGCTACCCTGAGCTCACCGACCCGGAGATCGCCGCCGTCGCGGCGGCCTGCAATTCATGGCGACCCGCTACTCGCTCGTAGTCCCGGTATTCAAGAACGAGCCGACGATCCCCGATCTCGTCGCGGCGCTCGTGCGCCTCGACAGCGAACTGGGCGGCGCGCTCGAGGTCGTGCTGGTCGTCGACGGCAGCCCGGACCGCTCGCTGGCGGCGCTGATCGCGGCGCTGCCCGCGACGGGACTCACCGCGAAAGTGCTCGACATGGCGCGCAATTTCGGCGCGTTCGCCGCGATCCGCGCGGGCCTGATCGAAGCGAGCGGACCGTATTTCGCGGTGATGGCCGCGGACCTGCAGGAGCCGCCGGAGCTCGTCGTCGAATTCTTCCGCAAGCTCGAGGCGGATGCGTGCGACGTCGTCTACGGCATTCGCGAAGGCCGCGATGATCCGCTGGCGGCGCGCGCGACCTCCGCGCTGTTCTGGGCGGCCTATCGCGGGCTCGTGCAGCCCGACATGCCGAAGGGCGGCATCGACGTGTTCGGCTGCAACCAGCGCGCGCGCGACGAGCTGGTCGCGTTCAGCGAGGCGCATTCGAGCCTCGTCGGGCAGCTCGTGTGGATCGGGATGCGGCGCGCGGAAGTGCCGTACCGCCGGCGCGCCCGCGCGCACGGCGCGAGCGGCTGGACGCTCGGCAAGAAGCTCACCTACATGCTGGACAGCAGCCTCGCCTTCTCCGATCTGCCCATCCGCCTGCTGTTCGCCGTCGGCTGCATCGCGCTCCTGGTCGCGCTCGGCTATGGCGCGGTGGTGCTCGTCGCGCGGCTGACGGGCATCATTTCCGAGCCGGGCTATGCGACGACGGTGCTGCTGATCGCGGGCTTCGGCGCGCTGAACGCGCTCGGTCTTTCGGTCGTCGGCGCCTATGCGTGGCGCGCGTTCGAGAACACCAAGGCCCGGCCGCTTTCGATCGTGCAGCGGCGGTACACATTCTGGAAGGGGCAATGAAGGTGAGCAAGATGGTGCATCCGCAGGCGCTCTGCGAAACGAAGAGAGTCGGCGCGCGCACGCGGATCTGGGCGTTCGCGCACATCCTTCCCGGCGCGCGGATCGGCGCCGACTGCAACATCTGCGACCACACGTTCATCGAGGACGACGTCGTCGTCGGCGATCGCGTCACCGTGAAGTGCGGCGTGCAGCTCTGGGACGGCGTGCGCATCGAGGACGACGTGTTCATCGGGCCAAATGCGACGTTCTCGAACGATCGTTTCCCACGCAGCAAGAAGAAGCCGAAATCGTTCCTGACGACGGTGGTGAAGCAAGGCGCGTCGATCGGCGCGAACGCGACGATCCTGCCCGGCGTGACGATCGGGCGCGGCGCAATGGTCGGCGCCGGCGCGGTCATCGTGGAATCGGTGCCGCCCTTTGCGGTCGTCGCCGGCAATCCGGCACGCATCGTGAGTTACTGCGATGCCGGCCCCGGCGACGAATTTTCGTCGGAGCTGTCGTCGTCGCGCGCGATGCCCGCCGCGGTGGGCAAGTCACGGGTGAAAGGCGTGTTTGTCCAGGCGCTCACCGATGTCGCCGACCTGCGCGGCAACCTGGTCGCCGGCGAGATCGGCGAGTTCCTGCCGTTCGACGTCAAGCGGTTCTTCGTCGTGCACGGCGTGTCGAGCCGGCAAATCCGCGGGCAGCACGCGCATCGCAAGTGCCACCAGTTCCTCGTCTGCGTGCGCGGCAGCTGCCGTGTGATCGCCGACGATGGCAAGCACCGGCAGGAGTTCCTGCTCGACACGCCGGCGCGCGGCGTCTACCTGCCGCCGAAGACCTGGGGCGTCCAATACGACTACAGCGACGACGCGTCGTTGCTGGTCTTTGCGTCGCATGCGTACGATTCCGCCGACTACGTGCGGGACTACGACGCTTTCCTGCGCCTCGTGCGGCGCTGAAATCGCCGGGCGCCGCCCGATTCTCCGTGCGTTTTGCCCGCTTCATTGCCGTCGGCGCTGCGAACACCGCGGTGAGCTACGGCATCTACCTGCTGCTCCTCTTTGTCGTCGACTATCGCATCGCGTACACGGTCGCGTATCTCGCGGGGCTCGGGATCGGGTATTGGGCGCACGCGACGTTCGTGTTCCGGGCGCGGCTCGGCGCGCGCTCCGCACTCGCGTACGTGGCGACGTACGCGGCGATGTATCTCGTGTCGCTGGGGATGCTCGCGGTCGCCGTCGACTATCTGAGCGTTCCGAAGCCGGCGGCGATGCTGGCGGCGCTCTGCGTCACGGTTCCTTCTTCGTTCCTGTTGCTGCGGCGCGGATTCCGGCCCTGGGCGTAACAAGGGGGATCAGGCCGTCGACCGGACTTCGAGGTTGTCGACAACCTCCACGACGCCGCCGACGGTCCACGCCGCTTCACGAATGAGAATGCGGATTGCCGCGGAGGGCGCTGTTCCGGTCAGCGTGACGATCGCAGCGCGCGTCTCGACGTTGATCTCCGCTGCTCCAGGACCGACGCGGTTTGCAATCGCATCTTTCACGTTCGCCGTGATTGCGGCGTCCGCCGCTTCTCCTTGCGCCTCGCGAAATGGGTCCGGAGCGTTCCGATCGGCCACGGAAACGATGGCCGAGTCGTGGTAGTGGCGATGATATTTCTGCACGTCAGTGCCGATCGCCGGCAGTCCTGCCGTGACCAGGCCTGCCGCCACCAGCAGAGCTGCAAAGGAAATTGCGGGAATCTTGAACATGCGAAGCCTCCTTTCGCGGTGTCCGACCTCAGGCAACGTCGCGCAACTTTTCGATCAGCAGGCCGTATTCGCGCACCTTGTCGAACACACCATTTGCGCCGGCCGCCTTCAAGGTGGCGCGATGACCGGGATGCGGGCGATTGGCCAGGACAAAAATTACGGGGCGCATCGGACCGTGTCGCGCGCGAATCCGCTTGACGACGTCGACCCCCGTCCCGTCCTTCAGCAAGAGGTCGGTGATGACAATGTCCGGATCGAGGTCCGCGACCTCGGTAATGCCTTCATTGGCGGCGTCGGCTTCCCCGACGATCTGGCAATCGTCGAGCCAGGCGACGGACTGACGAATCCGATCGCGTGCCAGCGCCGAGTATTCGACAACAAGAATTCGCTTCATGGGGCCAATCCTTCGCAGAAAGGCGGAGCCCATCCCGGCGTCGGCCCGATCGGTATCCTGCATGCGGGGCACTTGATTCCGATCGGCGACGGACCAGCGAGCCTGTGTCCGGCACGATGCCGGGCGGGTCTCCGCATTTGCATCATCGTGCTTCGGCAGCCGACCGGATGTCGGCCCGTGTCCGTAAAGGTCGTAGGACTGCGTTGTAGGACAGGCGCCGACATTTCGACGAGTCCGCAAAAAAAGTTCGTCGATTCATGTTGCATATGCGGCATCCAGGGCGAATAATGACATTGTCATTCGTCGCCCACGCACGCCAAGGAGCCGCCATGCTGAATTTCGGTCGCCGCGATCGCCTCGCCGAAGCGAAGAACACCAACAAGAACGTCCTGAAGCCCGCTTTGTACGACCCGCCGGGAAGCGCCGGCCGAACGACGGCGGCGGGTCCCGCGCGTCCGACTACTGCCTCGCCGCAAAACCCGACTGTCGCGGGGCCGCCTACGTTGTCGCTGGATGTGGCGGTGCCGCCCGCGACATCCGCGCAAAAGGCCGAACCTCCAGGCAGCAGGCTCTTCGTCGGCGTCAATATCAAACTGAGGGGTGTCGAGATTTCCGACTGCGACGTGCTCGTCATCGAAGGCCACGTCGAAGCGACCGTGCACAGCAAGGCGATGGAAATCGCCAAGCCGGGAATGCTGAAGGGGACCGCGTTGATCGACGTCGCCGAGATCCACGGCGAATTCGTGGGTGAATTGACCGCGCGCACGCGGCTTGTCATCCACGGCACTGGTCGCGTGTCGGGAACGATCCGCTACGGCAAGCTCATCATCGCCGAAGGCGGTGAGCTGAACGGCGACGTACAGCGCCTCGACGATGCGGCCGATCCCGCGCCAGCGTCGCGGATCACATCATCGGCCGGACCCATCGGGCTGCCGCCCGCGGGCCACGTCGCGTCGCACTGAGCGCGCGATTCCCGCTGGCGCCGTTGGATTTTTGCGCCGGCGCGATCCGCGCCCTCGCACGGCTTCCTTCCGCCGGCCGCGTGCTCCTTCGCGCGCAGCAAACATGACAGAATAGCGAGTTCGCGGCGGAGCGCACCGCCTGCCGCCGCGCGTCATCTTGCGCAAGGAGGCAGTCATGAAGCTCTACTATCACCCGGTGTCTACGACGAGCCGGCCCGTCGTACTGTTCGCCGCCGAGTCCGGCATCGACCTCGACCTGGAGGTCGTCGACCTGTTCACCGGCGCGCAGTATCAGCCGCCGTTCGAGGCCATCAATCCGAGCCACCAGGTGCCGGTGCTGGAGGATGGCGACTTCCGCCTGACCG
>JBDTLY010000022.1:0-15959 GCA_039934535.1 Casimicrobiaceae bacterium
CCCACGACTTTTCCGGGCGCCGTCAAAAGCAACAACATCCAGGTGGACGTCGACACGATCCTCGACCACCTGAAATTCACGTTCATGGGCACCTTCGAGGCGCGCAAGGGACCGCTGGGCCTGTACACCGACCTCATCTACCTCAATGTCGGGGGCGACAAATCGCAGACGCGCGACGTAACGATCGGCGGCGTTCCGCTCCCCGGAGGCGTCACAGGGGACTTCAATTTCGACCTCAAGACCACAATTTGGACGATTGCCGGCGAATACAGAGTCGCGACCGATCCGACGTCGCACGTCGATATTCTCGCCGGAGCGCGGCTTGCGGACGCCCGGCAGTCGCTCGGGTGGAATTTCAGCGCCGACCTGGGGCCGATCAACAATCCCGGACGCAGTGGAAACAAGGAAGTGAGCGTCAACAATTGGGACGGGATCATCGGTGCCAAGGGCCGCATCGGAATTCCGGGCGCCAGCGGATGGTTCGCGCCGTGGTACGCCGACGTGGGCACCGGGCAAAGCGATCTCACCTGGCAGGTGATTGGCGGCATCGGTTATTCGTTCAAGTGGGGCGAAGTCATCGGCGCCTGGCGCTACATGGACTATAAATTCAAGTCCGGGGCGCCCATCGAAAAACTCACGCTGAACGGACCGGCCATGGGCGTCGCGTTCCGCTGGTAGCGACGTGACGACGCGCCGCTTAGGGCGCATCGGCGACAGGGAAGGGCGCACCGCGGTGCGCCCTTGTTCATTTGTGCTGTGCAGCCGACTTGTCTGGCTTTCCCGACAAAAGCGTCTCTTTGTTGTCAATTGTGCACACTCCCCAGGCGCATTTTCGGGGCTGTGCGCAGGGCCGGCGTGCATATTTCAGGCGAAATGATACGATCCGCTGCAATCGGCAACTCACCCCGAATCGTGTTTGGAAGTCGAATTGTCGCGATTTTTGTGTACGACAGCGCATCTTGGGATGATTTCCGATAAGCGCCCATGAACGCGACAATCAGGGTAGATCGTTGATGGCACGGCGCTTGCTTTAGCCCTGGCCATCGGCAGGTAGGCGGCGGGTACCGTGCGTACGTTAGGACCGGAAGCGTTGCGAATACTCGCGGCGCCGGCAGGAGGAAGGTCGGGAAGAATGCAGCAGAAACACACGGCAGTGCAGCGGGGCGTTCGCGCCTTCGGGCTCGCACTCGCCTTTGTCGGCACCGGCGCGCTCGCCGCGGTCGGCGTCAACAAGACGTTCAACCCCACGAACGTCTCGGCGGGGCAGACCTCGACGCTGACGGTCATCCTGCTCAACAACAACGCGTCCACCGCGACGGCCACCGCGTTCACGGACAACCTGCCCGGGACGGTCGTCGTCGCCAATCCGGCGAACACGACGACCTCCTGCGGCGGCGGGACCACGGTGACCGCGACCCCGGGCGCCAACAATTTCTCGGTCTCGGGCGGAACGATCCCCGCCGTGTCGGGCGGCATCGCGGGCCAGTGCACGGTGACGGTCGACGTCGTGTCGCCCGCGGCGGGCGTGTTCATCAACAACATTCCGGTAGGCGCCGTTTCGTCGTCGCAGGGGACGAATCCGCAGAACGCTAACGCGACGCTGACCGTCGCGGCGCTGCGGCCGGTGACCGGCGCCAAGGCTTTCGCCCCGGCGAACCTGCACGGCGGCGGAACCGCGTCGACGGTGACGCTGACGCTCACGAATCCCAACGGCGTCGCGCTCACCAACGCGTCGCTCACCGACACGCTGCCCGCGTCGCTTGCGATCGCGGCGCCGCCTAACACATCGACGACCTGCGGCGCGGGTACGGTGAGCACGGGCGCGGCCAGCGCCTCGCTTTCTGGCGGCACGATCCCGGCGAACGGCAGTTGCGTCATCAGATTCGACGTCGTCGCGGCGAACCCGAATGTCTACGTCGACGCCAATGTCACGAACACGATTCCCGCGAGCGCGTTGTCGACGGCGCAGGGCGTCACCAATCAGGAGGCGTTCTCGGCCAACGTCCGGCTGCAGACCGGCGCGCGGGTCGACAAGGTCTTCGCGCCGACACCGATCACCGCCGGCGGAACGTCGACGCTGACGGTCACGGTCCGCAACTTCAACTCCACGGCGCTCGTCGGCAGCATCGGGTTCACCGACACGTTCCCCGCGGGGATGTCGGTCGCGGCACCCGTCGTCACGGGAACGACCTGCGCGGGACTCACCTTTACACCGGTGCCGGTGGCCGGCAATACGGCCTTCACGGTCAGCGGCGGCAGCCTTCCGGCGGTCGCCCTGGGTGCGGGCGTCACCAACACGAACTGCACGGTGACGATAGCTGTCACGGGCGTTAACGCCGGGGTCAATCCGATCACGCTGACGAACACGATTCCCGTCGGCAACTTCGGCGGCGTCGCCTTCTCGTCCGGTGCGGGCGCGCTCGTCGTCAATGCCGTCACCAGCGTAGGCGGCAGCAAGGTGTTCGCGCCGAACCCGATCCTGCAAGGAGGCATCAGCACGCTGACGATCACGCTGACCAATTCGGCGGCCGTGCCGGCGACGATCACCGCGTTCACCGATGGGCTCACCACGCTGGGCGCGAATCCCCAATTCACGGTCGCCGCGGCACCGCCCGCGACGACGACCTGCGGCGGCGTTCTGAATGCCGCGCCCGGCGCGAATACGATCACCTTGGGTGCGGGCAATACTATTCCGGCGACCGGCAACTGCACAATCACGGTGCCGGTGCAGGCGTCGGCGGCCGCCTCGACCGGCAACCGAACCAACACGATCGCGCAGGGCGCGCTGCAGACGAGCCTAGGCCGGACGCAGTCGGCGATCACCGGCGGGTTGACGGTGAACCCGGTGCTGTCCGTTGCGAAGGCGTTCGCGCCGCTGACGGTCTCCGCGGGCACCGACACGCGGGCGACGATCACGATCACCCGCGCGGCCGGCGCGGTCGCGCTGACCGGCCTCGCGTTCACCGACACACTGCCCGCGGGGCACGTAGTTTCCTTGACGCCGAACCTCGTCAACAACTGCGGCGGGGCGGTCACCGCGACGTCCTCCACAAACATCATTTCGCTGGCGGGCGGTGGCCTGCTTGGCGGTGCGGCAGCGACAAGCTGCACGATCCTCGTCAACGTCACGACGCCTGCCGGTGCCGGTTCCGGGACGAACACCATCGCGGCGGGCGCCGTGAGCTCGGCCGAGGGCTTCATCAACCCGGCGGCGGCGAACGCGACCGTCACGCGTGTCGTGACCAGCGTGACGATCAACAAGTCGTTCAATCCGGCGACAGTACTGGTCGGCAACACGTCGCAGCTGACGATCAACATCATCAACACCAATGCCAATGCGATCGCGCTGACCGCAGGTGCGCTGACTGACACGTTCCCTCTCGGCATGGCGGTCGCCGCCGCGCCGGGCGCCACGAACACCTGCGGAGGCTCGTTCGCGCCGGTCGCCGGCGCGTTGTCGGTCTCACTCAGCAACGCCGCGATCGCCGCCAACGCGAGCTGCCGTGTCCAGGTCAACGTCGTTGCAAACGCAGCGGGCAACCTGATCAACCCGCTCGCCGCCGGCGCATTCACGTCGGCACAAGGCGTGACTAACCCGTTGCCCGCGTCGGCGACGCTGGCGGCGACGGGCGTCGCCGATCTCGGCGTCACCAAGACCGACGGCGTATTGAACGTCGTCCCCGGCACCAACACGACGTACACGATCGTCGCGAGCAACGCGGGGCCGAATGCAGTCGCCGGCGCGAACGTCGTCGACAATCCACCCGCGGGCGTGACGTTCACGAGCTGGACGTGCGTCGCATCGGTGGGGTCGGGATGTGGCAATGCGAGCGGCAGCGGTCCGATCAACGAACTTGTCTCGCTGCTCAATGCGGGCACCGCGACGTACACGGTGACCGCCGCGATCGCGCCCGGCGCGACCGGAACGATCGCCAACACGGTGACCATCATCGTGCCGCCGACGGTCGTCGACCCGAATCCGGGCAACAACACGGCGACGGACACCGACACCTTGACGCCCGTGTCCACGCTTGCCGTGAGCAAGACCGACGGAAGTGCGACGTACACGCCCGGCAGCACCGCGACCTACACAGTGGTCGTGTCCAATGGGGGCCCGTCGGATGCGGCCGGCACAACGGTCCTGGATCCTTTGCCTGGCGGAGTGACGTTGTCGGCGAATGTCTCCTGCGTCGCCGCCGGCACGGCGAATTGCGGCACGGTGACGGGGACGACGGGCCAGACGAGCTTCGGCACGACCGGCGCGACGGTCGGCGTGGGTGCTGGCAATACACTGACGCTCACGGTGCCGGTGGCGTTCGCCTCGGGCATGGTCACGAACCCGCTGATCAACATCGTGTCGGCCATCGCGCCCAGCTCTCCGGTGGCGTCGGCCTCGGACAGCGACGTGCGCGTTGCGGTCGCCGCGCTCGCGGTCAGCAAGACGGACGGTAGCGCGACGTATACGCCGGGCGGAGCGGCGACGTACACGGTCGTCGTGACCAATGCCGGACCGACAAACGCGAGCAGCGTGACGGTTTCCGATCCGCTGCCTGGCGGGGTAACGCTGAGTGCAAACGCTGTCTGTTTGGCAAGCGGTGTGGCCACCTGCGGCGTCGTCACCGGGACGACGGGTCAAACGAGTTTCGGCGCCACCGGCGCGACCATCGCGGCCGGCGCGGGCAACACTCTCACGTTCACCGTGCCCGTGGCATTCGCGGTCGGCATGACGACCAACCCGCTGGTCAACACGGCCACGGCGACGGATCCCGCATCGCCGCCGGCCACGGGCTCCGACAGCGATGCGCTCGTCGCGCAAGTCGCGCTCAACGTCGCCAAGACCGACGGCAGCGCGACCTACACGCCGGGCGGGACCGCCACCTACACGATCACGATCACCAATGCGGGCCCGTCCAGCGCCACGAATGTCACGCTCACCGACGCGCTGCCCGCCGGCGTGACGCTGACGGCGAATGCGACCTGCGTGGCGACGGGCGCGTCGACCTGCGGCACCGTGACCGGCACCACCGGACAAACGAGCCTCGGCACGACAGGCGCGAGCATCGGCGCCGGCGGCATCAACCAGCTCGTCTTCACCGTCCCCGTCGCCTTCGCGCCGGGCATGGTCGCCGCCATCATCGTCAACGCGGCGACGGCAACCGATCTTGCCTCCAGCGGACCCGGCAGCACCGCGACGGGTACTGACACCGATTCCCGCAGCGCGAGTGTGGCGCTCGTCGTGGTCAAGGACGACGGCAGCGCGACGTACACGCCGGGGGGCAGCGCGACGTATACGGTGACCGTAACCAACGGCGGACCGTCGGTGGCGACCAATCTCACCGTCACCGATGCGCTGCCGGCCGGAGTAACCCTGAGTGCAAACGCCACCTGTGTGGCGAGTGGTGTGGCGACGTGCGGCACGGTCACCGGAACGACGGGGCAGACGAATTTCGGCACCACCGGCGCGACGGTTGGCGCCGCCGCGACCGACAAGCTCGTGTTCACGCTGCCCGTCGGGTTCGCGTCGAGCATGGTCACCGATCCGCTCGTGAACACGGCGACCGCGACCGACCTGGACGCGTCGGGACCCGGCAGCAGCGCGACCGGCGCCGACAGCGATACACGTAGCGCCGCGGTCACGCTGCTCGTGACCAAGACCGACGGCGCGAGCACGTACACGCCGGGCGGCACCGGCACCTACACCGTCACCGTCGAGAACACCGGGACCTCGGATGCGCTCGGCGTGACCGTGACCGACCCGCTGCCCGCAGGCCTGACCCTGACCGCAAACGCCGTGTGCGTGGCCAACGGGACGTCGAGCTGCGGCACGATCACTGGCACCACGGGACAGACGAGCTTCGGGACGAGCGGCGCCGTGATCGTACCGGGCGGCGCCAACACGATCGTCTTCACCATCCCCGTCGCGTTTGCGGCCGGGATGTCGACCAATCCGCTGGTCAACACCGCGACCGCGACCGACGTTGCGACCGGAACGACCGCGAGCGGCAGTGATAGCGACACGCTTTCGTCGAACGTCACGCTGTCGGTGAGCAAGACCGACGGCAGCGCGACCTACACGCCGGGCGGCAGCGCGACCTACGTCGTCACGGTGACGAACACCGGTCTGTCCGATGCGTTGAACGTCAACGTGACCGATGCGCTTCCCGTCGGCGTAACGTTGAATGCAAACGCCACCTGTGTGGCCAATGGTTCGTCGAGCTGCGGGACGGTGACGGGCACTACCGGGCAGACGAGCTTTGGCGCGACCGCTGCGCGCGTCAACGTCGGCGGCGCGAACACGCTGGTGTTCACGGTGCCCGTCGCCTTCGCGTCCGGCATGACCACCGATCCGCTCGTCAACACCGCGACCGCCACCGACGTCACCAGCGGCAACACGGCGAGCGGCAACGACAGCGACACGCT
Organism: Casimicrobiaceae bacterium; assembly: GCA_039934535.1. GTDB lineage: Bacteria > Pseudomonadota > Gammaproteobacteria > Burkholderiales > Casimicrobiaceae > CAIWHR01. The sequence continues at coordinate 6,421 of JBDTLY010000022.1, forward strand.
CACCCCGGCGGTTACGCTCGGCGTGGCCAAGACCGACGGCAGCGCGACCTACGCGCCGGGCGGCACGGCGACCTACACGGTGACGGTGACCAACACCGGCCTCTCCGATGCGCTCGACGTGACGGTGACCGATCCGCTGCCGGCCGGTGTCACCCTGAGTGCCAACGCGACGTGCGCGGCCAACGGCACCTCGAGTTGCGGCGCCGTGACCGGCGCGACGGGGCAGACGAGCTTCGGCGCGACGACCGCGCGCATCAACGCCGGCGCCGCCAATTCGATCGTGTTCACGGTGCCGGTCGCCTTCGCATCCGGCATGACGACGAACCCGCTCATCAATACCGCCACCGCCACCGACCTCCCGGCCGGGATTACCGCCAACGGGTCCGACAGCGACGTGCTGTCGGCGAACGTCTCGCTGGCCGTGACCAAGACCGACGGCAGCGCGACGTACACGCCGGGCGGAAGCGCCACGTATACGGTCACCGTCGCGAACACGGGTGTCACCGATGCACTGAACGTGACGGTCACCGATCCGTTGCCCGCCGGCGTGACCCTGAATGCAAACACAGTCTGTGTGGCTAATGGCTCATCGAGCTGCGGCACGATCACCGGCACCAGCGGCCAGGCCGCGTTCGGCACCACGGCGGCGCGCATCGACGCCGGTGCTGCGAACACGCTGGTGTTCACGGTCCCGGTGGCATTCGCCTCTGGCATGAGCGCCAATCCGCTCGTCAACACGGCGACGGCGACCGACATTGCAAGCGGCTCGACGGCGAACGGCTCGGACAGCGACACGCTCGCGTCGAACGTCACGCTCGCCGTGGCCAAGACCGACGGCAGCGCGACGTATACGCCGGGCGGCACGGCGACCTACACGGTGACGGTGCAGAACACCGGCGTGTCCGATGCGCTCAACGTGACGGTCACCGATCCGTTGCCGGCCGGCGTGACGCTGAATGCCAACGCGATCTGTGTCGCCAATGGTTCATCGAGCTGCGGCGCGATCACCGGGACGACGGGACAGACGAGCTTCGGCGCCACCGCCGCGCGGGTCAACGTCGGCGCCGGCAATGCGCTCGTCTTCACCGTGCCGGTCGCGTTCGCGCCGGGCATGACGACCAATCCGCTGGTCAATACTGCGACGGCGACGGATCTTGCGAGCGGCGCCAGCGCGAGCGGCTCCGACAGCGACACGCTGGTGGGCGCCGTCGGGCTCGTCGTGTCGAAGACCGACGGCAGCGCGACCTATACGCCGGGCGGGACGGCGACTTACACGATCGTCGTGACGAATGGCGGCCCGAGCAACGCCTCCAGCCTGACCGTCACCGACAACCTGCCGGCCGGTGTGACCCTGAATGCAAACGCCACCTGCGCAGCGGCGGGCACTGCGACCTGCGGCACCGTGACGGGCACGTCCGGGGCGACGAGCTTCGGGACCACCGGCGCGACGCTCGCGGCCGGCGCCGGCAATTCGCTGACGTTCACCGTTCCGGTGAGCTTCGCCGCAAACATGACGACGGATCCGCTGGTCAACACGGTGACGGTGTCCGACCCGTCGGCGCCGGTGCCGGTCAGCGCCTCGGACAGCGACACGCGCGCTGCCAGCGCCGACGTCGGCATCGTCAAGACGGGACCGGCGACGCTGATTCCCGGCAGCGCGATCACCTACACGCTGACGATCACCAATGCCGGCCCGAGTGCTGCGGACGGCGCGACGTACAACGACAACGTTCCGGGCGTGATCTCGGGCGTGGGCGCGAGCTGCGGCAGCCCCCTGGGCGGCGCGACGTGCGGCGCCGTGACCGTCGCCGGCAACAATGTGAGCGGCAGCGTGACGCTGCTGCCGGTCGGCGGCAGCGTGGTCGTCACCATCACCGGCACCGTCTCCGGCGCCGCGACGGGCTCCTTCACCAACATCGCAACGGTGGCGCCGCCGCTTGGAACGTCCGACCCGAATCCGGGCAATGCGTCGAGTTCCGCCACCACCGCGGTCGGCACCGCGACCATCGCGCAGGTCCCGGTCAACGCACCGTGGGCGCTGGCCCTGCTGCTCGCGACCCTTGCGATCGTCGGTGCTCGGTCCGCGTCGATGCGGCGAGGGTCGCCCCGGCACTGAGGAACTGCCACGCAAGGAACGTGTCAATATCGGACCCGTGCAGTTTTACCTGGGAAAGATATGCCGTCTTGTCTTGGTGTCGCACCCCGTTTCCGCGCATTTGCGCTCGCCGCGATCCTTTCCTTCGCCGGGTTCGCAGGGCCGGCCCGCGCCGATGTTTTCGTGCGTGACTTCGGCCAGGGCTGCGCAACGATGTCGATTAAGGGGCGCACGATCACCTGCAACGACGGCACGACCATCGCGCTCCACAGCAGCATTACGCCGGGCTGCGTCCACTTTGCGCTCGTCCCGTCGGGAGGCAATTACACGCTTGCCTGCGAAACGCCGAATGTGACGGGCCTTTGGTGGCGCGCCGACGAGAACGGGCGCGGCACGTGGGTGTCGCATCAGGGCAATACGATCTTCGCGGTCGATTACGCCTACGATGCGGCCGGCGCCCCCCGCTGGCGCACGCTGATCGCCTTCAAGAGCGTCGAAGGCACGTTCGCCGGCGACGTGTACACGACGAGCGGTCCGTCATTCCAGGCATCGACGTTCGATCCGCGCGGCGTCAAGTCGAATTGGCTTGGCTACGGTTCGATCGTGCTCGACGATGCGGATCAGCTGCGTGTCAATTTTTTCGAGGGCACCGCGCGAACGCTGGTCAAACAGCAGTTCGGGCCGCTGCCGACGTGCACGTTCGGCAAGATCGCGGACCTTGCCACCGCCACCAACTATTCGGATCTCTGGTGGAACCCCAGCGAGGCAGGGTGGGGAATCAATCTGGCTCACCAGGGCGACACGATCTTTGCCGCTTGGTACACGTATGACGTCGACGGTAGCCCGTTGTGGCTGGTGGTGGCGGCGAACAGGACCGCGGCGGGAACGTATACGGGCGATTTCTACCATGCCGTCGGCCCGGCCGGCCCGGCAATGCAGGCCACCAAGGTCGGCGTGGCGACATTCACGTTCGCCAACGGAAACAGCGCGACCTTCGAGTACGCGGCTGAGCTTCCGGGAATGCCGGGCGCGGCGACCCGGACGACGCCGATCACCCGCCAGGTCTTCACCGCGCCGGGCACCGCCTGCCAATAGGCACGCCGGGCATGGGAAAAGAAAAAGGCCGGGCAGCTGCGCCCGGCCTTTTTTGACGGCATTCCCGCGAGGGGAATTACGCCGACTGAATGTTGCTCGCCTGCTTGCCTTTCGGGCCCTGGGTCACTTCAAAGCTGACCTTCTGGCCTTCCTTCAGGGTCTTGAATCCCGGCATGTTGATCGCCGAGAAGTGCGCGAACAGATCTTCGCCGCCGCCATCCGGTGTAATGAAGCCGAAACCCTTGGCGTCGTTGAACCACTTGACTGTACCAGTTGCCATTTCTGTAATTCCTCAAGAAAAAGAAAAGTTATCGGGACGGTGTCCCGGCCCATGTTTCGATCTCAAGGAAAAACGGCAACGGCTGCAACGCGGTCGCGTGAGCGTACCTGCTGCCTTGAAACTAAAACACGGGCGGGAGGATACATGAGAAACGGCGGGAGCGCCAGCCCCCTTTGGAAGGGTGCCCGGCGGCATCCCTTCCGGGGACCGGAATCGGGGGATCAGCCCGCTCCGGAAAGCTCCGAACGCACGAGCGCCGCGCCGGCGCCCAGCGCCACCATTTTGGCCCGGGCAATGTCCCGGGTCAGCGGCACCATGCCGCAATTGGTGCAGGGAAAGAGGCGGTTCGCGGGTACGAATTGCATCGCCGCGCGCAGCGTCGCCGCGACGTCCTCGGGCGACTCGATCCGGTCGGTCGCGACGTCGATCGCGCCGACCAGCACGTCCTTGCCGGCGAGGAGGCCGAGGAGATCGATCGGCACATGCGAGTTCGCGCACTCGAGGGAGACCTGTCCGATCGTGGATCGCGCGAGCAGCGGAAACGTCTGCTCGTACTGCCGCCATTCGGCGCCCAGCGTTTTTTTCCAATCGGTGTTGGCCTTGATGCCGTAGCCGTAGCAGATGTGGACGGCGGTCGTGCACGCGAGCCCCGCCGCCGCACGCTCGAGTGTCGCCACCCCCCAGTCGCGCACTTCGTCGAAGTAGACATTGAACGCGGGCTCGTCGAACTGGATCACGTCGACGCCGGCCGCTTCGATGGCGCGCGCCTCTTCGTTCAGGATTTCGGCGAATGCCCAGGCGAGTTTCTCGCGGCTCCGGTAGTGCGCGTCGAACAGCGTGTCGACCATGGTCATCGGGCCGGGCAGCGTGAACTTCACCTTCGACGTCGTCGCCCCGCGCAGGAAGGCCGCGTCGTCCGCGAAGACCGCGTGCCGGCGGGCGACCGGGCCCGTCACGACCGGCACGTCCGCGTCGTAGCGGTTGCGGATCCGCACCGTCCGCTTGTGCTGGAAATCGACGCCGTCGAGCGCCTCGATGAAGGTCGTGACAAAGTGGCGGCGCGTCTGCTCGCCGTCGCTGACGATGTCGATCCCGGCCTCTTCCTGGTCGCGCAGGACGAGGCGCACGGCGTCCTGCTTGCCCTCGGTAAGCGCGTCGCCTTCCAGGCGCCACGGGGCCCACAACGCGCCTGGCGTGGCGAGCCAGGACGGCTTGGGCAGGCTGCCGGCGATCGTCGTTTGCAGAGGCTTCGTCATGGCGGGCTCCGGGGGCGGCGCGGGATCGGATCGCCGCGCGGTAGGGCGCCGATTATAGCGGCGGAGCGCTGGCCGGAAGGCCGCAAGCGGTCAGGCCGCTTGACCAATTCGTCCGCCGCACGTACCGTTCACGCGGCCCCCGTTCCCTGCCCGTCCGAAGTTTCCCGGTCATGCCCCGCGTCCTGTTCTCCGACAACGAGTTCCCCGACCTCGAAATCGAGCGCGACCTCTTCGCGGCGGCCGGCGTCGAGCTCGCGGTCGCGCAGTGCAAGACCGAGGACGACGTGATCGCGGCCGCGCGCGATTGCGCCGGCATGCTGCTCCAGTACGCGCCGATCTCCGAGCGCGTTGTCGCGGCGCTGCCGAACCTCGGCATCGTGAGCCGCATCGGCGCGGGCTTCGACACGATCGACACGGCGGCATGCGCGCGCCACGGCGTCTGGGTCGCCAATTCGCCGGACTACGGCGTCGGCGAGGTAGCCACGCACGCGCTCGCGCTCTCGCTTGCCCTGATGCGCAACATCGTCGCCTACCACCGCGACATCCAGGCGGGGAACTGGCACTACCTGTCGTCCGGAAAATTCCACCGCGCGAGCGACATGACGCTCGGCATCGTCGGCCTCGGCCGCATCGGCAAGCGGATGGCGCACATCTCGCGCAACGTGTTCCGGCGCGTGATCGCCTGCGACCCCTACATCATCGACGGCGATTTCCCGGCCTTTGTCGAGCGCGGCAGCCTCTCCGACGTGTTCGCGCAAAGCGACGTCGTCTCGCTGCACGTGCCGCTCAACGACGAGACGCGCGGGATGATCGACGCCGCGGTGCTCGGCGCGATGAAACCCGGCGGCTATCTCGTCAACACGTCGCGCGGCGCGGTCGTCGACGTCGACGCGGCGCTCGTGGCGCTGGAGCGCGGAACGCTCGGGGGCCTCGGCCTCGATGTGCTGCCGGTAGAGCCGGTGCCGGCCGGCTCGAAGCTTCTCGGCCATCCCCGGGTTATCCTCACGCCGCATGCCGCGTTCTTCTCGGTCGAGGCCGAGCGTGAATTGCGGCGCAAGGCGGCGCAGAATATCGTCACCTGGCTCACGACCGGCCGGCCCGACTATGTCGTCGTCGCCGGCACCCGCAAGGCATAGTGGGAATCGAGGAACATGGCCCGCGTCACCATCCGCGCAGTGCAGAAGCGCTTCGGATCGACCCAGGTGATCCGCGGCGTGGACGTCGAGATCGCCGACGGCGAGTTCTGCGTGCTCGTGGGGCCGTCGGGATGCGGCAAGTCCACGCTGCTGCGCATGATCGCCGGGCTGGAGGAGATCTCCGAGGGAGAGATCTCGATCGGCGACACCGTCGTCAACCGCGTGCCGCCGAAGGAGCGCGACATCGCGATGGTGTTCCAGAACTACGCGCTTTATCCGCACATGACGGTGCGCGACAACATGTCGTTCGCGCTGATGCTGGCGAAGCAGCCGAAAGCCGAAATCGAGGCGCGCGTGAAAAAGGCCGCCGACATCCTCGGCCTCACGGCCTACCTCGACCGCTATCCGCGGCAGCTTTCCGGCGGCCAGCGCCAGCGCGTCGCGATGGGACGGGCGATCGTCCGCGATCCGCAGGTGTTCCTGTTCGACGAGCCGCTGTCGAACCTCGACGCCAAGCTCCGTGTGCAGATGCGCACCGAGATCAAGGAGCTCCACCAGCGGCTCAAGACGACGTCGATCTACGTCACCCACGACCAGATCGAGGCGATGACGATGGCCGACAAGATCGTGGTGATGAAGGATGGCGTCGTCGAGCAGATCGGCGATCCTCTGACGCTCTACGACCAGCCGGCCAACACGTTCGTCGCCGGTTTCATCGGATCGCCGGCGATGAACATGCTCCCGGGTGTCGTGGCGGACACCGGCAACGTCGATTTCGGCGCGTCCGTCATGCTGCCGTTGCCGAAAGGCGCGCATCCCGGCGAGGGCCGCGAAGTGCTGTACGGCGTGCGGCCCGAGCATTGCGCGCTGGCCGCGACGGGGCTGCCGGTGGAGGTCGTCGTGGTCGAGCCGACGGGCGCGGACACGCAACTCTATTGCCGCTTCAACGGCCGGGACGTGACGGCGACGATCAAGGACCGCACCGACTGCCGCCCCGGCGACAGGATTCATCTCGCTCCCGATCTTTTGCGGGCGCACGTTTTCGACAAGGCGAGCGGACAGCGGCTTACCGCATGATTTTTTTCGGGCATAACCACAACACAGCCCACAACTGGAGGAGGAAGCAATGAGCGAGTTCAAGCGTCGCAAATTCCTGCAATCGACGGCGGCGGTGGCGGCCAGTTCGGCGCTCGGCGCCGGTGGCGCGCTGTTCGCGGCGGAAGCCGCCGCGCAGGCGTACAAGGTCGTCCCCGAAAAGGGCGCCAAGCTTCGTGTGCTCCGTTGGAAGCGCTTCGTCCAGGGTGACGAGGATGTGTGGGCGGCGAACACGAAGAAATTTACCGCGCTGACCGGCATCGACGTGCGCGTGGACGCCGAAGGGTGGGAAGACGTGCGGCCCAAGGCGGCGGTAGCGGCAAACGTCGGCAGCGGTCCCGACATCATCATCAGCACGATGGAGGACGCGCACCAGTATCCGGACAAGCTCGTCGACGTCACCGGCCTCGCCAATTACCTCGGCAACAAGTACGGTGGCTGGTACGAGGCGGCGAAGGCGTACGGCACGCACAACAAGCGGTGGGTCGCGATCATGATGGGCGCCGCCGGCAACGCGATCGTCTATCGTGAAAGCGCGATCAAGGCGGCGGGCTTCGACACCGTGCCGCGCGACCTCGCGGGCTTTCTCAAGCTTTGCCAGGCACTGAAGGCGAAGGGCACGCCGGCGGGCTTCGCGCTCGGCAACGCGACCGGCGACTCGGGCTGGACGCACTGGCTCGTCTGGGCGCATGGCGGCAAGCTGGTCGACGCGAAGAACAACGTCGTCATCAACAGCCCGGAAACGATCGCCGCGCTCGAATACTCGAAGCAGCTGTACGAGACATTCATTCCCGGCACGCTGTCGTGGCTCGACCCGAACAACAACAAGGCGTTCCTCGACGGCCAGCTCTTCCTCACCGCGAACGGCATCTCGGTCTATTACGCGGCGAAGTCGTCGCAAGACCCGAAGCTCATCGAGATGACGAAGGACATCCAGCACGCCTATTTCCCCGCCGGGCTCGACGGCAAGAATCGCGAGCTCAACCTCGTGTTCCCGATGATGATCTTCAAGTACACGAAGTATCCGAACGCAGCCAAGGAATATCTGCGCTTCATGATGGAGCGCGAGCAGTACATCCCGTGGCAGGAAGCTTCGATCGGCTACGTGTGCCATCCGCTCGGCGGCTACGAGAAGACGCCGTTCTGGACGGCGGATCCGAAGAACACGCCATATCGCGACTGCATGAAGAACATGACGTCGAACGGCTACGCTGGCGACCTGGGCTATGCATCCGCGGCGTGCGTCGCGGACTTCATCATCCCGAACATGGTGGCGGAGGCCGCGTCGGGATCGAAGACGCCGAAGGAAGCGGCGGAACGGGCGCAGAAGCGGGCGGAACGCTACTACAAGCTATAGGCGAACCTCGATTTCGTCATTCCCGCGAAGGCGGGAATCCAGCGTCTTTGAAGCAACGACACTGGGTCCCCGCATCCGCGGGGACGACGAGCAAGGCACGCCGCGCCGCTTCGCAATCCCCCAGGGTTTGCAGTGCCATCAATGACCTCGCGCTCCACCGCTCTTTCCCGCGCCCTCGACAACCGCATGGTCCTCGGGCTGCTATTCATGCTGCCCGCCGGTGCTCTGCTGCTCCTCTTTCTCACCTATCCGCTCGGGCTCGGAACCTACCTCGGCTTCACCGACGCCAAGATCGGGCGACCCGGCCAGTGGATCGGCCTCGACAATTTCGAGTATCTGTGGGGCGACGCGGTGACGCGGCTCGCGCTCTTCAACACGATTTTCTACACGACCGTCGCCAGCGTCATCAAGTTCTGCCTCGGCCTGTGGCTCGCGCTGCTGCTGAACAAGCACATCCCGTTCAAGGCCGCATTCCGGGCTGTCGTCCTGCTGCCGTTCATCGTGCCCACGGCGCTGTCGGCCATCGCCTTCTGGTGGATCTTCGACTCGCAGTTCTCGATCATCAGCTGGACGCTGATGAGGATGGGCATCATCCATGAATACATCGACTTCCTCGGGCAGCCCTGGCACGCGCGGTTCGCGACGATCGGGGCCAACATCTGGCGCGGCGTGCCGTTCGTCGCCATCACGCTCCTCGCGGGGCTGCAGACCATCGCGCCGTCCTATTACGAGGCCGCGAGCCTCGACGGCGCCTCCGACTGGCAGCAGTTCCGCTACGTCACGCTGCCGCTCCTGACGCCGATCATCGCGGTGGTGATGACGTTCTCCGTGCTGATGACGTTCACCGATTTCCAGCTGATCTACGTGCTGACGCGCGGCGGCCCGCTGAACTCGACTCATTTGATGGCCACACTTTCGTTCCAGCGGGCGATCTCGGGCGGCAGCCTCGGCGAGGGCGCGGCGATCGCGACCGCGATGGTGCCGTTCCTGCTGGCGGCGATTCTCGTCTCTTACTACGGCCTGCAGCGTCGTGCATGGCAGCAGGGCGCGGCGGACAAATGAACGACAAGAATGCAGCGCCCGAGGTCGCCGACTCCCAGGGGATGAACTATCTCGTCACGCTCCCCCGGCGCGTCGTCACCGTCTACGTGCCGCTCGGCGTCTTCCTGTTCGTGCTGCTGTTCCCGTTCTACTGGATGATCGTCACGACGTTCAAGCCGAACGA
>JBDTLY010000023.1:0-15951 GCA_039934535.1 Casimicrobiaceae bacterium
TGATCGAGCAGAAGCGCGGCCACATCATCAACATCTCGTCGATCGGCGTGCTGTCCAACGCGCCGCGGTTCTCGGCCTACGTCGCGTCGAAGTCGGCGCTCGACTCGTTCTCCGCGTGCGCGGCGTCCGAGTTCTTCGACAAGGGCATCTCGTTCACGACGATCAACATGCCGCTCGTGCGCACGCCGATGATCGCGCCGACCAAGATGTACGAGAACGTGCCGACACTGTCGCCCGAGCAGGCGGCGGACTTGGTCGTCGAGGCGATCGTCTACAAGCCGGTCCGGATCGCGACGCGCCTCGGCATCTTCGGCGCCATCTGCCATGCGGCCGCACCGAAGCTCACGCAGATCATGCTCAACACGGCGTTCAACATGTTCCCCGACTCGTCGGCGGCGCAGGGCAAGAAGGAAGGCGAGGGGCCGCAGAAGCTCTCTCCCGAGCAGATGGCCTTCGCGCAGCTCACGCAAGGAATTCATTGGTAAGCAGGTAGCTACGCCGAGGTTGCGCCCCGCAAATCTGCTTCCGCCTCGCGCTCCGCCCGCGCAATCTCGGCGATGACGCGCGCGAGTACGCCGGGATCGTCGACCAGCGCGTTGTGCCCCACGCCGACGACGCCGACGTTTTCGGCGCCCGCGAGCCACGCGCTCGCCTGCGGCGCGACCATCGAATCGTGCCATGACCACAGCGACACGATGCGCACGGGCGGCCCCGCGCTTTCGTTGCGATTGAGCTCGGCGAGCCATGCGCTTCCGGGCCGGATCTGCGAGAGGCAAACGCCGGGGACCAGCCACGCATGCACGCTGCCGTGGTGCGGCGCCCCAAGGGCCACGAGACAGCGGACGTGCGCCGCGCCGAATCGCCGCATGTAAGCGCGGGCAACGAGCCCGCCCATGCTGTGGGCGACGAGCGTGACCTTCGCCGCGCCGGTCGCTGCGCGGATCGCGTCGATCTTCGCTGCGAGCTGCTCCACGAAATGCTCGATCGATGCCTGCGGCGGTCCGTAGGAAAGCGTGTACACCGGGCCGCTGCCGGCCGCCTCGATGCGCGGCATCACTGCGCACCAAACGCCCGCGTTGCAGAGCACCCCATGCAGCAGCAACACCGGCGCGCTCGCGGGCCGCGCCGGCGGATCGCGCAGCGCCCACCATTCGAATGCCATCCGCGGATGCGACTTTGCCATCGCCATCGCTTCGCCCAGGTAAAGGCGAACCGTGGCGCCCGCGCCGATCGTGCACTCCGGTGGCCGGGGCGTGCGATAGATCCACGCCAGCATGAACGAGAAGGCTGCCCCGGCCAGGTAAAGCGCCACGTAGATCGCGAGCGGACCCCCGACAAGCCAGCCCGGCGCGGCGCCGAGCGCGGCGGCGTCCACCGCCCAGACGATGTAGAGCGCGACGGCGCCGAAATACGCGAACAGCAGCGTCAGCGCGGTGACCATGGCGATCGGAAGCAGATCACGTCATTCCACGCGCCAAAACGAAAAGGCCCGGCGGAACCGGGCCCCGTGCGGCAATCGTCGATCTTCAGGTGCGCCGCTTGAGCGTAAACCACGCCGCGAGTGCGAGCAGCAGCATCGCCAGTGCGAGCCCGGTCCTGTCGAGCGTCGGAATCGCGAGCGCGGCCTGCGCCTGCAGCGCGGTCTGCGGACATTTTCCGTAGGGGCCGTAGCACGACAACAGCACCTGCCGCGTCGAGCAGTTGTAATAGACGAAGAATTCCGCGGTCGTCGCCGACGACGGCGGCGTCGTGCCGACATACGCGTAGGAACCGATCAGCACCGGCCCGGTCGCGACCGGCGGCGTGAACGGGCTGATCAGAAAGCCGGCGTACGTGCCGCTGAACGTGCCGAGCGTCGTCGCCTGCTCGAACGTATAGAGCGTCGAGGTGCCGTACGTGGCGGTGCCGGACTCGCGCACGGCGCCGGTCGTGGTCAGCGTGAGGTCGAGGTCGGCATTGCCGCAGCTCGCATTCGCATTGAGCGCGACGCCCTGCGCCGTCACCGCGGCGAGCGCGAGCGCCGGGACGCCGGCAAGGATGCCGAGCATCGCCCATGACGCGATCCTGCAAATGATGAAACGAAGGGGCATAAGACACCAAGGCGGCGAAGTCCGCCGCTACCTCGATTTTGCGCGTCCGGGGCAGGTGCGCGCAAGGCGGAATCCGCTCCGCCGACACGATGACCCGCTTGGAAGCAGCCGTTGTCGGATTCATGCAACGCGCAAAGTGTCTCCGCGCAACGACACTGTCCCCGCGCGGCGACACTTTTTAGCTATAGAACAGCGAGCGACTTGCGAAAACGGTTGAGCTGCTGCACCGATTCGAACGTTTGCCCGAACAACGACGACAGGTTCTTGAGAATCATTCCCACCACGCGCTTTTCCCACTCGACGTCGAAGCCGATCTGCTGATCGAGCCAGCGCTCGAGCCACGACGGATCCGGAAGCCGGCTCTGGATCGTGTCGTTCGGGAACAATCCGCGATTCACGTGCAGATTGGTGGGGTGCAGCGGCTTGCCGGCGCGGCGCGGGCTCGCCATCAGCACGCCGATCTTGGCGAACGCCCGACGCGCGTCCATGCCGCTCTTCTCGAGCGCTCGCTTCATGAACCGCAGGTAGGCGCCGCCATGCCGCGCTTCGTCGCGCGAAATGAGCTCGTAGATTTTCTTGATCACCGGTTCGGTGTGCCATTCGGCCGCGCGCCGGTACCAATGGTTCAGCCGGATCTCGCCGCAGAAATGAAGCATCAGCGTTTCGAGCGCGGGCGCTGGATCGAACTCGAAGCGCACGGCGTGGAGCTCTGCCTCCGTCGGGACGAGATCCGGGCGGAAGCGGTGCAGGTACTCCATCAGCACGAGCGAGTGCTTCTGCTCCTCGTAGAACCAGATCGACATGAACGCCGAGAAATCGCTGTCGTGGCGATTGTCGCGCAGGAACATTTCCGTTGCCGGCAGCGCCGCCCATTCCGTGATCGCGTTCATCTTGATCGACTGCGCCTGCTCTTCGCCGAGCTGCTCGGGACAGAATGCGCCCCACGGAACGTCGCGCTCGAATGTCCAGCGCACGTCCTCGAAAGCCTTGAAGAGTTCCGGATAAAGCATCATGTCCTCGCTGGGCCCGTAGTGCGCCCGCCCCGGTCCCGGGGAAAGTACGCGTTCCCGCGGCCTTCGCGCCAGGGCGCGGGCCGCTCGTTCAGGTACGTCCTGGCCGCCGGAATGGATGAGGGGCCCGGAATCAGGCCGCCGCGCCCATCCCTTGCGCCGATGGCGCCCAGTGTGCACGCCAACTCTTCAATGCGCCAATGACCGCCGGCAGGTCCGGAATCAGCACGACGCCGGGCAGCGTCTTGCGGACGCGCCGGGTCATCTCGCCCCCGGCCCAGAGCGTGACCGTCGGCGGCAGCTGCCGGCGCAGCGCCGCCAGGCCATCGCTCGCCTGCCGCACGGGAAACGCGCCCGAAAACGACAATGCGATGAGGTGGGCCTTGTGCGCAAGCGCCGCGCGCCGAATGTCCTCGAGCGGCGTCTGGACGCCCAATGATATGCACTGCGCCGCCTCGGGGACCAGCAATGCCTCGACCATCAGCAGGCCGACGCCGTGGTGCTCGCCCGGAAACGTCGTCAGCAGCACGCGCGGCGTGCCGGTCTGCCGCGGAAATGCGTTGATCGCCGTGCGCAGCGCGACCTGCAGCTGTTCGGTATAGAGGTGCTCCTCGAACACCTCGAGCTCGCCGCGCATCCACGCGTCGCCGATCGCACGATTGAGCGGGGTCAGCGTATCGAGCACGAAGCGCTGCAGTCCCTGCTTCATCAGCAGGTTGGCGAGCGTCTGCTGCAGGGCGGTGGCGTCGTGGGTCTTCAGCAGCGCGACAATGCCGCGCTCGAGCGCGGGCGCGATATCGCTGGCACGCGGAGCGATGCGGGTGTCGGCCAGCGCGTCCAGCTCCTGCTGGGAGAAGAGGATGATCTTGCCGGGACGCATGCCGACGTCCATCAGCCGCTTGATCGCCCGCAACTTCGCGATTTCCTCGGCTGTGTACAGGCGTTCGCCGTTTTCGTCCCGGGACGGCTTGGGAAACGCGTACCGACGCTCCCACACCCGCAGGACGTCCTTCGACAGCCCGGTCTCCCGCTCGACCGCGCTGATATTGAGGTTCAATCCCGGTTTGTCCGTGTGTTTGTCCATGCGTTTGTCCATGTGGCCGATCAGGTCCATGAAGGCGGTCGACAGTTGCCAAGCGATTGCTTATGCTACGCTTTTTGCCACGATCTGTCCAAGACAACCGGGCCGCATGTCGAACCGGTGAAGCGCATCCGAAAGGCCCGGAGCGCCGTATAGTTGGACAGGCGGGCGGCGGCACCCTGGTGCGCCGGCCGGGACATACCAGGGGGACATCCAGCGTGCGGATTGCGATTGTTGGCGCCGGCATCGCCGGCCTCGGCAGTGCGTGGCTTTTGCGCAAGCTTGGCCACGCGGTCACGCTGTTCGAGGCCGCGGACTATCTCGGCGGGCACACGCACACCGTCGATGTCACGCTGGATGGCGTGACGTCCCCGGTCGACACGGGGTTTCTCGTGTTCAATGACCGCACCTATCCGGGTTTGATCGAACTCTTCGCCGAGCTCGGCATCGAGACGGTGGCGAGCGAAATGTCGTTCTCGGCGCGAATCGACGGCGCGGGCGTCGAATGGTCCGGCACCAACCTGCCGGCGCTGTTCGCGCAGCCGCGCAATGCGCTGTCCATCGATTTCTGGCGGATGCTCCGCGATGTTCTCCGCTTCAATCGTGAAGCGACGGCGATGGCCGCCAGCAATCGCGGGCCGGCAGACACGCTCGGCGACTACCTCGAACGCGGCCGGTATTCGCGGCCGTTCCGCGAGTGGTACCTGTTGCCGATGGCCGCGGCAATATGGTCGTCGCCGAAGAAGGATGTCGAGAGCTTTTGCCTTCGCACGTTCGTGCGCTTTTGCCACAACCACGGCCTCCTTGCACTTTCCAACCGGCCGCAGTGGCGCACGGTGGCCGGCGGCGCCCGCACCTACGTCGAACGGATCGCCGCGCATCTTCCCGACGTCCGGCTCGCCACGCCCGTGTCGCGCATCCGGCGGCTGCCGCACTGCGTCGAAGTCGAAACGCCTGGCGGCGTGGAACACTTCGACGAGGTCGTTCTCGCGTGCCACAGCGACCAGGCCCTGCCGCTTCTTGCGGACGCTTCGCCGCTCGAGCGGCAACTCCTCGCGCAGGTGCGCTATCAGGCCAACCGGGTCGTGCTGCACACCGACACCTCGCTCCTGCCGGCGGCGCGGCGCGCATGGGCGGCGTGGAATTACCTGGCGTGCGACGATCCCGACGGCACGCGGCCGGTCGCGGTCAGCTACCTCCTCAACCGGCTGCAGCCGCTGCCGTTCGCGACCCCAGTGATCGTCACGCTCAATCCGCCGTTCGAGCCCGCGAAGGAATCCGTGCTGCAGGAGTTCGAATACGACCATCCGCTGCTGGACGAACGAGCCGCGGCGGCGCAGCGCGAATTCCATCGCGTGCAGGGCGAGCGGCGCACCTGGTTCGCGGGCGCGTGGCTCGGCTACGGCTTCCACGAGGACGGGCTGCAATCCGCGCATGCCGTCGCGAGCGGCATTTCACGCCTTGGCGATCTGCGCTCCGACAGCGCGCGCGACGCACGCGCTGCCGCGTGAGCGCGACCGTCCGCTGCGATAACGCCATGCCTGCCGCCTCGTTCGCCCGACTCGAAGATCCCGCCGCGGCAATCGCGGCGTCCGCCACGCCGTCGGCTGCACGGTGCGCGCCGCCGACCCTCGCGCTGATCCACGGCGAAATCACGCATCGCCGCCGCCGGCCGGCGGAAAACGCTTTTACCTATCCGGCGTTCTGCCTGCGCCTGCCGCTTTCGAAGCTCGCGTCGCTGCCAGCACAGGGCATCGCGCACAACGCACCCGGCCTCGTGTCGTTCCATGATCGTGACCACGGCGCATGCGACGGCAGTGCGCCTGAATCGTGGATCCGCGCGCTGCTCGCGGCGGAAGGGATCGACGCGGGTGGCGAGGTCGTGCTGTACGCGTTTCCGCGGATGCTGGGGTACGTGTTCAACCCGGTGAGCTTCTGGGTCTGCCACGACAACGCCGGTGCGGTGCGCGCCGTGCTCTGCGAGGTCCGCAACACGTTCGGCGAGCGGCACAACTACCTCGTCGCGGCGCCCGACGGCGCCGCGCTCGTTTCGGGCGCCACGTGCACGACGCGCAAGATGTTCCACGTTTCGCCGTTCTGCGCCGTGAAGGGCGACTATCGCTTCCGTTTCGCGTTCGGCGCGGAGCGCTGGCTCGCCCGCATCGATTATTTCGACGACGGCGCAGACACCGAAGCCGGCGTCGACCCCATCCTCGAGACATGGATCTCGGGCGTGGCGGCGCCGATCGACCGTCCTTCCGTCCGCCGCCTGTGGTGGCGCTACCGGTTTTTCACCATGGGTGTGGTCGCGCGCATCTACTGGCAGGCGCTGAAGCTCGCGTTCAAGCGCGTGCCCTTTTTCACCAAACCCGCGCCGCCGCGCGAGGAGACCACGCGATGACGTCGCTCGAGCAAACTGCAACTGGCAGCGTAGCCTCGCTCGCCCCGACCCGCCGCCCGGCGCGGCCGCCGGCATCCGCGCGCTTGCTCCTGCACCTGCTCATGCGCCTTTCGCGCGGCGAACTTTGCGTGCGCACGCCCGCGGGAGCCCTGCACACGTTCGGACCGGGCCACGACGACGCCGGCCGCGGCGATTTCGTTTTTTCCGACTGGCCCCTCGCGGGCGACGTGCTGCGAGGCGGCGACGTCGCGTTCGCCGAAGCGTACATCGCCGGACGCTGGACGACACCCGACCTGCCGGCGCTCCTCACCGTGCTTGCGCACAACGAAGCCGCGATCGACCGGGCCTTCCACGGCAAGCGCTGGCAGCAGTGGCTGTTCCGCGCGCGCCACTGGCTCAACGCCAACACGAAGCGGCAGGCGAAGCGCAACATCGTCGCGCACTACGACCTCGGCAACGCGTTCTACGGCCTCTGGCTCGACCCGACCATGACGTACTCGTCGGCGCTGTTCGACGGCGATTTCGCGCAGGCGCTGCCCGTCGCGCAAAAGGCGAAGTACGAGCGCGTCCTCGCCGAGCTCGCGCTTCCTTCCGGCGCGCATATCCTCGAGATTGGGTGCGGCTGGGGCGGCTTCGCCGAGACTGCCGCGCGCGCGGGCTATCGCGTCACCGGGCTTTCGCTGTCCGACGCGCAGACCGCGTACGCCCGCGAACGCATCGCGCGCGCCGGCCTCTCCGATCGCGTGACGTTCCGGATCGAGGATTACCGTGACCATCGGGGCACGTACGACGGTGTGGCGTCGATCGAGATGTTCGAGGCGGTCGGCGAGCAATGGTGGCCGGCATTTTTCGGCGCGGTGCGCAATGCGCTTCCGGCGGGCGGGCGCGCGGCGGTGCAGACGATCAGGATTGCCGACGAGCGCTTCGATCGTTACCGGAGTCAATCCGACTTCATCCAGCAATACATCTTTCCCGGCGGCATGCTGGCCTCGCCGTCGCGCTTTGCCGCCGAGGCGCGCAACGCGGGATTCGACCCTGTGCGAGTGCATGTCTTCGGGCGCGACTACGCCGAGACGCTGCACCGGTGGCTCGCGGCGTTCGACGCGCAAGTCGACGCCGTGCGCGCGCAAGGCTTCGACGACGCGTTCATCCGCTGCTGGCGCTTCTACCTCGCCTATTGCATCGCCGGGTTCGCGTCGGGCTCCACCGACGTTGCGCAGTACACACTCGCGGCGAACTGAGCACGCTTTGACCCGAACGGGCCGCATCGCCTATAATTGCGACCCCTTGGCGAGCTAGCTCAGCTGGTTAGAGCAGAGGAATCATAATCCTTTGGTCGGGGGTTCGAGTCCCTCGCTCGCTACCAAACAAGGAAGGCCCTGCAGCGATGCAGGGCTTTTTTTATGTCCCCGCGCTAGTTGCGGACGGCCCACGGCCACTTCAACGCGTTCGTGGACGCGAAGAACATGCGCTGGGGGAGGTCGCGAAGGCGCGCGAGGACAGGACGAGAATCGCGGCGCCGATGAACGTTCGCAGGGCAGCGCTGGGCATTGGATACTCCGTGTGGGTCCGGATTTGTAAGGGCGATTCATCGGATGCGGCCCTCGGTGGCCAACACTGGCCATCTGCAGCCGTCGCCACGCCTTTGATTACAATAGGCGACGATGTCCGCCGATAAACCCGCGCTTCACCCCGAATCGCTGGCCGCCCAAGGCATGGGCCGGGTCGCGATGCCTTATCGCGACATCGTTTCACCCATCTACGTCTCGACGACTTACGAGCGCGGCGCCGACGGCGCGTTTCCGGGCGGCCGCATCTATTCGCGCGCCGACAATCCAACCTATGACCAGGCCGAATCGCTGATTGCCGCGCTGGAGCATGCGCCGAGCGCGCTGTTGTTCGCATCGGGACAGGCGGCCGCGGCGGCGGTGTTCCAGGCGCTCGCGCCCGGCGCGTGCGCGCTCGTGCCGCGCAACATGTACTGGGCGTTTCGCAAATGGCTGCTCGAGTTCGCGGCGCCGTGGGGGCTCGCGATCGAGTTCTACGAGAATGCCTCGATCGACGACCTGGCCGCGAAGGCGCGGGCGCGACGGCCGCGCCTCATCTGGATCGAGACGCCGGCGAATCCGACCTGGGACATCACCGACCTCGCGGCTGCGAGCGCCATCGCCCGCGAGGTCGGCGCCATCGTCGCGGTCGACTCGACCGCCGCGACGCCGATGCTGACGCGCCCGCTCGAGCTCGGCGCGGATATCGTCATGCACTCGGCGACCAAATATTTGAACGGCCATGCGGACGTGATCGCGGGCGCACTCGCCACCGCGCGCGACGACGAGGTGTGGCAGCGCATCCGGTACCTCCGCGGCGGCGGCGGCGCCGTGCTTGGACCGATGGAGGCGTGGCTCCTGCTGCGCGGGATGCGAACGCTCCATTTGCGCGTCGCGGCGGCATGCGTCAACGCGCTCGCGATCGCGCAGCGCTTTCGCGGCCATCCGAAGCTTTCGCATGTGCTCTACCCGGGATTGCCGTCGCATCCCGGGCACGCCGTCGCGGCGCGGCAGATGCACGGCGGCTTCGGCGGAATGATGTCGCTGCGCTTCAAGGACGGCGAGGCGGCCGCGAAATCCTTCACGGCAAAGCTCCGCGTGTTCAAGCGCGCGACCTCGCTGGGGTCGGTCGAAAGCCTGGTCGAGCATCGCGCCAGTGTCGAGGGGCCCGGGACGCTGTGCCCGCCGGATCTCGTGCGGCTGTCGATCGGCGTCGAGCACCTCGGCGACCTGATCGGCGACATCGAGCAGGCGCTGCACGCGTAGGGGGCCGCCGCGCGCCTGACGCGCTTCTTCTTTCTATTGCGCCGGCCGCTGCAACACAGCGCTCACCGGATTGTGGTCGGAGCTTTTCACTTCAATCACCGTCGCCGTGACAACGCGCAACCCGCGTATCAGGATGTGGTCCAGCTGATTGCCGAAGAACAGGGTGCGCTTGTCCTCGGCAAAGCCCACCTCCGTCAATCCCAGTCGTGCTGCCACATCGTCGACCACGCTCCTGCGCGCCGCCGACCAGGTGTTGAGATCGCCGGCGAGAATTATCGGGCCGTCGTGCGTGGCAAGGGCGTCGCCAAGCCCCGCGAATTGCGCCCGATACGCTTCGATCGACAGCGAGAAATTGATCGCGTGCACGTTGACGACCGCCAGCGTCCGCGGATCTCCCGCGAGCGCAAACCAGGAGATGATCGCCGATTTCGGCAGGCGAAGGAGAGGCTCGACGACGCGTTGGGTGCAGCTAGCAACGGGCGCGACGCGGGATGCGGTGAGCACGCCGAGGTCGAGGCCGCCGTACTCGAACGAACTCGCCATCACCCAGCGAAGGTCCGCGGTGCCCAGAATTTCGCGCAGCACAGGCTGCAAGCCCGTTTCCTGGAGGAGCACGAGGTCGTTACCTTCGGCGAGAGCGGTCAGGTCCTTCTGCCATCCGGCGTCGCCTTCCTTGTGGATATTCCACGTGACGAGACGGATGGAACGCGGGTCGAGCGACTCGGCCGGCGTCGCTTCCCGACGACCCGCGGCAGCGGGAGGGCACGCGAGGGTCAACGCCCTCACGCCGCCATCGGGCTGCAAGACCAGCGCGCGCGGATCGACGGTCAGCGTGAAGCACGAAGACAGCAGCGGAATGAGCGCGGCCAGCGTCAGTCGTTGCGCGAACGCGGACGCGTGCGAGTGCTCGTCGTCGATCGACGCCTTCATGAAAAATGGCCCGCGACGCGGGCCACTCTTTCGCTTCGCGACGGCATCGAGGGTCAGGGCTCGACCTTCGTCCAGCTCGTGTCCGGGTTGTAGCGCGTCATACCCTTCGCGACCGTCACCGAATCGCGTCCCAGGTTCTTCTGGTACACGACGCCGTCCTGGTTGCAGATAAACGACATCACGCCCGAGACACCCCAGCGCGCCGGGTACGCGACCAGCGCGAAGCCGCCGATCATCTGGCCCTTCGCCATGTAGCTGTACGCGCCGCCTCGCGCGTCAGGTCCCTGCGCCGTGAGGATGCGGTAGTGGTAGCCGTAGTACGCCGCCGGTTCGCCATCGACATTCCTGCCATAACCCTTGCCTGCGGCCTCGACGGCGAGCGGGCCGAACGGGCTTGGCGCCTCGCCTTCCTTGACCGGCCAGTAAAGCCCGTCTTGCTTGCCGGGCGAGCTCACGAACTTCTGCGCGTAGGCGAGGAGACCGTCGCCGTCGCGGTCTTTCAGCGCAAATTCGCGCTGCGCGTCGACATAGGCGAGGCAGACCTGGATCGCCGCGAGCTCGTTCCTGCCGATGCGGCGATTGACGATTTCCTCGGCGCCCGCCCGCGCGTCGAATTTCCACGCGGCCGCGTCCTGCACCAACGGGAACGGGAACGGATAATCGTTCTCGCCGAGCATCAGCGTCAGCCGGGCGGGGTTAGCGCTGTCAAACTTGTGCGACTTCTCCCATGCGGCGACGAACGTTTCGCGCAAGCGGCGATCGGCCACCTTGTCGCCGGTGTAGATCAGCTTGCCGCTGCCGGGCCCGAGCACCGCGTAGACCTTGCGCGCGTCGTCGGAGCGCATCGCGTCGACCAATGCCGCGCTGGCCGCGTCCGCAGACGCGAACGCGCGTTGCTCGATCTGCGGCCGGTTCGACTTCGCGGGCGCCTGCGCCCATGCGGCGCCGGAGGTGGCGATCGCGACGGCGAGCATCGCCGCCGCGGCCGATCGAACGTGCTTCATCATGGTGTTTGTCTCGCGATTCGGAAGGGTTTTCATCGACGTCCCCCGCCGCTCCGCCCGCCGCCACCACCACCTCCGCGGGCGGCGCCGCCGCCGGACATCGAACGGCTGGGCGCCGACATGGACTGCCGGCTTTGCGCGCCGCGCTGCGATTGTTGCTGGACCTGCGGGCGCGATTCACGCGAGTTGTAAGCGTTGTTCGAGGCTATCGGGCGGTCGTAGCTCTGACGCGTTGACGGTTGCTGCATGCCCTGCGACGGCCGGTCCATCGTCGTCGGGCGCGTGGCCGCCTGTCCGCCTCCCGCCCGCGGGTTGAAGGAGCTCGGGCGGTTCTGGTCGTAGCCGCGATAGGCCTCACGCGTCTGCGCGCCGGCGCGATTCGCCGGATTCTGATACCGGTTCTGCACGGCGTTGTCGCGATAGGCCACGCCTTTGCGATGGTCGACGTTATGCTGCCAGTTGCCGTTCTGGTTGTAGTTGCGGTAGCGGTTGCTGTAGTAGTTGTTGTTGACGTTGATGTTGACGTTGCCACCGCGCCAATTCGGATTGGACCAGCCCCAGTTGTAGCGCCCGAGCGCATAGCCCGCGCCGAACGCGATGCCGACGCCGACGACCGCGCCATAACCATAGTACGGCGGCGGGTACCAGTACCAGGGCCGATAGTTGGGCCACCACCACGAACCGTAGATGACCGTCGGGTTGTAGACGGGGACATAAACCGTCTGCGTCTGCGCCGGTTCGACGTAGATGTAGTTTTCCTTGACGACCACCGTTTGCTGCGGCGTTGTCTGCAGGTTGCCCGCCGCCTGTGCCTTCTGCCGCAGCGTCTGCACGGTCTGCATGACCTGCGCCTCGTTCGCGAGGAACGCGTCGCCGAGTTGCTGCGTCCACTCGAGCTTGTCGTTCATCATCGCCAGCACCTGCGGAAAGCTCGCCAGCGAAATCACGCTCGGATCCCAGGTCTTGTCCTTCAACGCATTTTCGAGTGCATCGCCCTTGAGCTCCTTGTTCTGGTCGGCGAAGCGCGCGGCTTCGACCACCTCGAGCGGATAGGTCGCGGCCATCAGCACCTGTCCCAGCAGCTGGTCCGGATAAAGGGCGATCGGCGCCAGCAGCGCGTCGAGCTTGTCCTGCGGCAGGGGCGCCGGCGGCGGAGACGTCGCGGCCGCGGCGCCCGGAGGAGGCGACTGCGCTGTCGCGAGCAGCGGCGCCAAGAACACCGAGGCGAGCAGCAGGAGAAGCAAAGTCCGGATCATTCGCGCCATGGATTCTCGCTTCGCAATATTCTGGTGCGCCGAAAGGAACCTGCCCGGGCCGGCGCGAAGGGCGACATTATGACACCCCGGGCGAGGAAGGCGTCCGGCGCTACCCGTCCGGGACGATACGCCCTATCATTCGGACTCGCCGCCTACTTCTCATGGCCGAAGACTTCGCCCGCCAGATCGAAACGCATCGCGGCTACCTGCTGCGGGTGGCGCAACTGCAGCTCCGCGACCGCGATTCCGCGGAAGATGTTGTGCAGGACACGCTCCTCGCCGCGCTCTCGGGCAGCGGATTCGCCGGCAAGTCGAGCTTGAAGACTTGGCTCACCGGCATCCTCAAGCACAAGATCGTCGACGCGATTCGCCGCAAGCAGCGCGAGCCGATGGTGGTCGCGGCCTTCGGCGACATCGACGCCGAGCTCGACATCGATGATTTCGACGCGCTGTTCAAGGACAACGGGGCATGGGAGTCGAAGCCCGCCGACTGGGGCAACCCGGAAGAGGCGCTCGGCCGCCGCCAGTTCTTCGACATGATGGACTTCTGCCTCGAGAAGCTGCCGCCGAACACCGCGCGGGTGTTCATGATGCGCGAGGTGATGGAGCTCGAAAGCGACGAGATCTGCACCGAGCTCGCGATCACGTCGAACAACCTGTGGGTGATTCTGTACCGGGCGCGGATGGCATTGCGCGAGTGCGTGCAGAAGAACTGGTTCGAGGGGAAGGCCCGCGCATGATTCGACGCGCGCTCGGCCATCTCCTGTCGTGCAAGGACGTCTCGCGGCTCGTCTCGCGTGGCGAAGACGGGCCACTCACCTGGTGGCAGCGGTGGCGAATGAAAATGCACCTCACGGTCTGCGATGGATGCACGCGGTTCGAGGCGCAGATTCGCTTCCTGCGCCGGGCGATGGGCAAATACCGCGAATAGCATCAAATCGCTTGCATGCTAGACTTGCCCCTTCCCTCGCGGCGCTACGGTCCCATGCTTTCCATCACCGTCAACGGTCGACCGCGCACGCTGTCGCTGCCGTCGGCCACCCTCGCCGACCTCGTCCGCGACCTCGAGGTCGAAGGCAAGCGCATCGCCGTCGAGATGAACGGCGAGATCGTCCCGAAAAGCCGCTACGCCGCAACGCTGCTCGCCGAGGGTGACCAGATCGAGATCGTCGGCGCCGTGGGCGGCGGCTGACGGAGTTCTCCGATGAACGCCCCGCACACACCCGCCGAAGCCACCCATGCCGACCCGCTGCTGATCGCGGGCCGCGCGTACCACTCGCGCCTGCTCGTCGGCACCGGCAAGTACCGCGATTTCGCGCAGACGCGCGAGGCCATCATCGCCTCGGGCGCGCAAATCGTCACCGTCGCGATCCGCCGCACGAACATCGGCCAGGATGCGAACGCGCCGTCGCTGCAGGATGCGCTGCCGCCGTCCGAGTTCACGTACCTCCCGAACACGGCCGGCTGCTACACGGCCGACGACGCGGTCCGCACGCTGAAGCTCGCGCGCGAGTTGCTCGACGGGCACACGCTCGTCAAGCTCGAGGTGCTGGGCGATCCGCATACGCTGTTCCCGAACGTGCGCGAGACGATCCGCGCCGCGGAGGTCCTCGTGCGGGACGGCTTCCAGGTGATGGTCTACACGTCCGACGATCCCATCATCGCGCGCGAGCTCACGGCGATCGGCTGTGTCGCGATCATGCCGCTCGCTTCCCTCATCGGCTCCGGGATGGGGATCCTCAACCCGTGGAACCTGAAGTTGATCCTCGCGGAGGCAACCGTGCCGGTGCTGGTCGATGCGGGCGTGGGCACGGCCTCCGACGCCGCCATCGCGATGGAACTGGGCTGCGCGGGCGTGCTGATGAACACGGCGATCGCTGCCGCCAGGGAGCCCGTGCGCATGGCGCGCGCGATGAAGCTCGCGGTCGAGGCGGGCCGCGAAGCGTTCCTCGCCGGGCGCATGCCGCGCAAGTTGTACGAGGCGTCGCCCAGCTCGCCCACCACGGGCCTCATCGGCTGACGGCCATGGGTTCGCGCGCGGGCGCCGGCAACGTGGCGCGCATCGCGCTCGCGCTGGCCGTTCTTCCCTCGCCGGCGACTTTCGCGGCGCCGCTGACGCACGACGAGCTGGTCGCCGCGTGTGCGAAGGCCGAGGGACCCGCGCACTGCGGCCGGAACGTCGAGGAAATCCAGCTGAAGCGGCTGCCGAATCTCGCAACCCGCGAGGGCAATACGCTGACGGTCTCGCTGTACCCGACCGGCACGGCGACGTTTACCGACACCGAAGCGCTCAATGGCGGGCGTTCGTACGCGCTGTGGGACTTCGTGAGCGAGATCAACGCCGTCGTGCTGTTCGCCAACGACGGCGCCAATTCGTCCTTCGTCGTGCTGCAGCGGACCAACGGGCGCCGCGTCGATCTTCCGTCGGAGCCGAAGGTCTCCCCCGACCGGTCACGTCTCGTCACCGCCGATTTCTGCGCGTCGAACTGCGTCAACGAGCTCGCCGTCTGGCGGGTCACCAAAGACGGCGTGCAAAAGGAGCTGACGTGGAAGCCCGCGCAGAGATGGGACGATGCGGGCGTCTCGTGGAAGAATGCCGATACGCTCGTCGTCGAGTACACGCCGGCGGGAGCCGCGCCCCCGGCAACGCTCGAGCGACGCCTGACCGACGCCGGCTGGCGGCGTGCGGATGACCCTTGATGCCGTTCCGATGATCGAGCGCGGAATCGAGGACGGTGCGCCGCCTCGGCGGCCTGTCCGGTCGTTCGTGCTTCGCCAGGGACGGATGTCGCCGGCGCAGCAGCGCGCGCTGGACCTGCTGCTGCCGCGCTTCGGTATTCCATTCGCGTCGTCCGCGCTCGACTACGACCGCCTCTTCGCGCGACGCGCGCCGACGATTCTCGAGATCGGCTTCGGCATGGGCGAGACGACCGCGGCCATCGCGCACGAGCGTTCCAGCGACAATTTCCTCGGCATCGAGGTCCACGGCCCGGGCGTGGGCGGCTTGCTGAAGCGCGTCGACGAACTCGGCCTTTCGAATGTGCGCGTCATCCGACACGACGCGGTCGAGGTAATCGCGGCGATGATTCCTCCCGCATCGCTCGCCGGCATCCACGTCTTCTTCCCTGATCCCTGGCCAAAAAAACGCCACCACAAGCGTCGGCTCCTGCAGGCCGCCTTCGTGCACGAGCTGGCGTTGCGCATCGCGCCCGGCGGCTACCTTCACGCGGCCACCGATTGGGAGGACTATGCCGAAGAGATTCTCGCCGTGCTTTCCACCGACCCGTTGCTCGAGAATGCCGGCGCCGGGTTCGCGCCGCGCCCCGCCCACCGGCCGTTGACGAAATTCGAGACGCGCGGCCTGCG
>JBDTLY010000024.1:0-15864 GCA_039934535.1 Casimicrobiaceae bacterium
CCGGTTTCGCCTGCTCACCGGCGGCAGGCGAACGGCGCTGCCGCGCCAGCAGACGCTGCGCGCGCTGATCGACTGGAGCTACGACCTGCTCACCGACGCCGAGAAGTCCCTGTTCGCGCGCCTTTCGGTGTTCGCCGGCGGCTGGACGCTCGACGCCGCCGAGTACGTTGGCGAGGACCCCGCCATCGCTCGGGAGGACGTGCTCGATTTGCTGACCAGTCTGATCCACAAGTCGCTGGTCATGCCGGACGACCGCGGCGAGCGGTACCGCATGCTGGAGACTCTCCGCGATTACGCCCGCGACCGTCTCCGGGAACGGGGGGAGACCGCCGCGGCCAGCACGCGACATCGCGATTATTTTCTTGCGTTTGCCGAGCGAGCCGAACCCTATCTGGAAGGCGGACCGGAGCAACCGGAATGGATGGCGTCCCTCGATCACGAGCATGACAACCTGCGGTCGGCGCTTGCCTGGAATATCGAGGCACCGGACGGCTCCGATGCGGGACTGCGCATCTGTGGGTCGATCTATCGTTTCTGGGCGCATAGAGGACATGCCCGCGAGGGATGTCGGTGGTGCAATGTCGCGCTCGCGGACGCTGCGGGCACTTCGGGCATGGCGGCACGCGCGAAAGCACTGCACGCCGCTGGCACGCTGACCTGGCGGCTTGGCGACATCGTTGCGGCGCGAGCGCTGCTGGAACAGGCTCTCGCACTAAGCCGCCAACTTGAGGATCTTCAGCGCGAGTCGCGCATCCTTAGCAACCTGGGCGGTGTCGCCATTCACCAGGCGGACTCCGTCGCGGCGCGCACGTATCTCGAGCAGGCGGTCGCGCTGCACCGGACCCTGGGCAACGAGACACTCGAAGCGCGCGTGCTGAACAACCTCGTCGCGCTGGCCATCAACGAGAATCGGCTCGCCGAGGCGAAGGTGCTCCTGGAGCGCGCGTTGCAGCTCAGCCGGGCGTTGGGCAATCGGATGGAGGAAGCCACGGCAATGAGCCACCTTGGTTACATCGTCCGGCAAAGCGGGGATCTCGAGGGCGCGCAGACGCTGCACGAACATGCGCTGACGATTGCGCGGGAGTTCGGCATCCGCGAGTTCGAGCTCGAAGAAGTGCGCCACCTGGGGGAGATCGCCCTCACCCGCGGCAATTTGAAAGCCGCACAACGGCATTTCCACGATGCGCTTGCCACCAGCAAGGAGATTGGCAATCTGCATGAGATTGCGCTGTGCCTCGAGGCGATGGCGGCGTTGGCCGCGAAGACGGGCGCGCATCGGCAGGCGGGAATTCTCCTCGGCGCCGCCGATGCAATTCGAGAAGGAATTGTCACGCCGCGAGCGCATAGCGAGCGGGAGCAATATGAGGCGACCCTTGCGGCGTGCCACGACGCGCAGGGACAGGATGTCGCTCTGGCAGCGATCGCTTCCGGCCGGGCCCTGACGCCGGACGCGGCCGTGGCCCACGCATTCGTCTGGCTCGAAAAGCGGTAGGTGTCGGCCCCGTGCGGTGCGGCAGGACGGTATTCCCATTATCATTCGCGAGTGAATCCCCGAATGCCCGCCGAATTGCCGTCGACGCCGTTGTCCGACGCCGAGATCACCGAGCTCGACGAACTGCTGATGGCGGCCGACGAAGACCGCGATCCGCTCGACGTGGTCATGCTCGACGGCTTTCTCACCGGCGTCCTGTTGCAACCTGACGTTGTGCTGCCGTCAGCGTGGCTGCCGCTGGTGTTCGACTCGCAGGGCCGGGCGCCGGCGCTGTCCGGCGATCTGACGACCGCGCAGAGGACGCTCGACCTCATCATGCGCCGCCACAACGAAATCGCCGCGCACATCATGGCGCGGGAACCGTTCGATCCTATTGTGCTCGAGATGGACGATGCCGACGGCAAATGCCTGGACGGCACGGACGCCATCGCGGCGCTCGCACCGTGGACAGTCGGCCTCATGAATGCGCTGACGTCCTTTCCCGCCGTGCTCGAGCGCCTGGGGGCGACCGAGGAAGGCGCCGACGCGTTGCTCGGCCTCCTGCGCCACCTGCCCCCCGACCCGGAGGACACGAGCGACGCGCAGGCACATTTCGAGCGCGAAAAGCAGGCTCTCGAAAGGGACGTGCCGCTCGCGAATCTCGACGACGCGATCGACGAGCTCGCGGCGTGCGTCCTGGAAGTCGCCGACATAACCCGCCAGCGCCGGCCCGCGATGCGCGACGCACCCAAGATCGGCCGCAACGACCCGTGCCCGTGCGGCAGCGGCCGCAAGTTCAAGCAGTGCCATGGCCGCAGCGTCCATTGAAATCATGATGTGAACATGAGGAGTCGACTCTGATGAAGATTTTTTTCGCCGCCGCATCGCCGTTCGTGCGCAAATGCCTTGTCGCCGCCGCCGAGCTTGGCTTGCGCGACAAGATCGAGCTGGTGACCGCTGCGGCACATCCGGTCAACCGCGACAAGAACGTCGTCGCGCACAATCCGCTCGGCAAGATCCCGACGCTGATCGCCGACGACGGCAGCGTCTTCTACGACAGCCGCGTGATCTGCGAGTATCTCAATGCACTGGGCGACGGGCATCTGCTGCCGCGCGAGGTTAAGGCGCGCTGGAACGTGCTGGTCGAGCAGTCGCTTGCCGATGGCATTTGTGATGCGGCCGTGCTGACGCGCTACGAGACGATCGTGCGGCCGGAGCCGTTGCGCTGGAAGGACTGGATCGCCGGCCAGCTCGAAAAGGTGACTTCCGGCCTCGACCTCATCGAGGCACGCGCCGCGGGCTTCGGTGACCGCGTCGACCTCGGCACGATCGCCGTCGGCTGCGCGCTGGGCTACCTCGACTTCCGCTTCGCGTCGCTCGCGTGGCGCGACACGCGGCCGCACGCGGCGGCGTGGTTCGAGCGCTTCGATGCGCGGCCCTCGATGGTCGACACCCGGCCGGCGTAGGGGAAAAGTGGCCCTCCCCCCCGATTTCTGGCATGGTTGATGCATAGTTGTCCTGCACCGGAGGTCCAGCTGACCATGGAACCTGTCATCCCGCTTGCCGGATTGCAGCCGATCTATTCCGTCGCCGACGTCAATCGGGCGGCGGGGGACAGCACGGCCAGGACCAACGAGGGGTTGAAGGGCTGGTACGACCGCATGCGCATGCTCGGCGGGTCGCGCTACATCATCAAGCCGTCCACGCACAACGCCGTCGATGATCTCTACGACGCGTCGCCGAATTTCAGCGACGTGATCGACGATCTCAAGAAGTTCCTCGCGCTTGCGATTTCCGGCAACGAAGCGGTGCAGTTCACGCCGATCCTGCTGCTCGGCGAGCCCGGCCTCGGCAAGACCTATTTCGCCAAGAAGCTGGCGCATGCGCTCGGCACCGGCTTCGAGTTCGTTTCGCTCTCCTCGCTCACCGCCGGCTGGGTGCTGACCGGCGCGTCGGCGCAATGGCACAACGCGCGGCCGGGCAAGATCGCCCAGACGCTGATCGAAGGCGAGTACGCGAACCCCGTCGTCGTGCTGGACGAAGTGGACAAATCCGGGGGCGATCACCGCTACGATCCGATGGGGGCGCTCTATACGCTGCTCGAGCGCGACACCGCGCAGGATTTCAAGGACGAGTACATTGACGTCGACATGGACGCCTCGCACATCCTGTGGGTGGCGACCGCCAACGACGAGACGACGATCCCCGACCCGATCCTCAACCGGATGAACGTGTACGCGATCGACCGCCCTGACGCGGAAGGCTCGCGCCGCATCGCGCTGTCGGTCTACCGGGAGATCCTCGACCAGCACCACTGGCCGTTTCCGCCCGAGCCCGCCGAAGGACTGCTCGACCGGCTTGCGACGATTCCGCCGCGCGACATGAAGAAATTGCTGCTCGACGCATTCGGCACGGCGCAGCTCGCCGGACGCGACTGCCTCGTCCCCGAGGACATCGACGCGAAGAAGCTCTGCGGGCGCAAGGCGCGTGTCGGCTTCTGACCGCCACCGCTACGCGACGGGCTCGAACGTCCAGACCGCGTAGCCGTCGCGCAGCTCGCGCAGGATCGAATTGAAAAGCCAGCGCGGCATGCGCAACGTCCCCGCCTCGATCGCGCGGCCGACAATCGACGCCGAGCTCGCCGCCTTGTAGCCCGCCACTTCGATCGCCGCGCGCGGATGCACGCCGGTTTCCGCCATCTCCGCGCCGAGGTTCTTCAA
Organism: Casimicrobiaceae bacterium; assembly: GCA_039934535.1. Lineage (GTDB taxonomy): Bacteria > Pseudomonadota > Gammaproteobacteria > Burkholderiales > Casimicrobiaceae > CAIWHR01. The sequence continues at coordinate 4,192 of JBDTLY010000024.1, forward strand.
TTCCCTGCGCAGGCCGCCGCTGAACCGCCGGCGAAACGCGGGCGACATGAGGTCAGCGACGAGCCGCGCCCGCGGAAGAAAGGCATGCACCGTCGACGCGAATGTCGTCAGCACGTCGGGTGGGAGGTACATGCTGACACCCTCGAGCACAACGATGGCCTCGTCGTTGCCGGCGAGCGGGCCGAGTTGCTTCGCCAGCGGCTCCTTGCGGAAGTCGATCGGCCGGCGCGTCACGGGATTCGGCGCGGTGCGCTCGGGCAGCCGCTCTTCCTTCAGCGCGAACAGCGCCGGATCGTCGAACTCCCACCAGCGGCCCCCGGTAAGCCGGAACGCGCGCGTGTCGAACCCCGCGCCGACAAGGAAGATCCTTCGTCCGGGATCGTTCTCGATCGCATCCCGGAGCTGATCGTCGATCAGGCGGTGTCGCGCGACGTTGCTCGCCGCCGGACCCTTGAAACGCACGAGCGGCGCCATCCGCGAACGCACGAGGTCGTCGACGAAGCGCGCGGCGTACGTGTCGCCACAGACCGGCGCGTCGCTCACGGCGTCCGCCGCGCGGAGCGCGCAACAATAGAACGCGGTGAGGGCGACCTTGTTCGCCGACGCGGGCTTGGTCATCGAATCGACTCCGACGGCACGAGGGCCTGCCTCCATTCTGGACCCAACATCCCCGGCAACGCTACTCGTGCGTGGCGCGACGCTGGTAGAAACCCAGGATGACATCCTCGAAATTCCCGATGAGCAGCCGGGCAACGCCGTCGGCATACCAGTCGAATTGCGTGCTGACCCGATAGCGCATTCGAATTTGCAGCAGGGTCGACTTCGCATCGACCGGCGCGAGCGTGTAGGACGTGTCGATCATGTCGAAATAGCGACCGCCGATCCTGACGTGGTCGTCGAACGCGCGCGGCGGAAACGAATCCTCGTCAAATCGGTAGGTCCACCGGACATGGCGGTTCGGCTCCCAATCGGCGACGACCTGGTCGAAATGCACCGACTTGCCCATCGTGATCCGGCGGACCCGTTCCGTCGGCGTCTGCTGCGTCACGCCTTCGATCGGCAGCGGAACCCCAATTCGATAGATCCACGCCCGGTTCACTTCTTCGGGCCGGATGTCGCGAACGTTGCTGATCTCCCGCCAGATCGCTTCGGGCGGCGCGTCGACGGTTACCGAGCGCTCGATCGTGCCGATGCGTGGATGTCCGGGATCGCCCTCGGGAAAAATGCCGAGCAACAAGGGCAGCGCGACAAAGGCGTATGCCGCGTGCCTTGGCCATCGCGTCACCCGGCAGATCGCACCCATGATCAATCCGCCGACCGCGCCCAGCAATATGAACAACGGCAGGATGACAATGGCGCAAATGAGGCCTTCGATCAGGATCACCATCGTGCCGGCGACGAAAAGAACATTGGCGATCGCCGGCGCCGAGGCGTAATACGTCCAGGTGCGTCGCTGCTCGATCTCCGCCACATAGACCGTGATGGCACCCACCGCCATCGGGGCCAGAAAGATGAAAGCCCCCTGCATGGCCCCGAACGCGCCGCCGGGATTACCCGAAAAAACGAATCGCAACGCCAGTCCCGTGAGTGCGCCCGCGGCCAGAGGCCAGCACCGCGTTATCCATCGAAAACGGGATCCTTTCTTCGTCGACGGGTCAGGCTCCATTCGCGCTTCCTTGGCCCGCAATAGGCAATCGGCAGGCAGACAGTTCAGTCACCTCGACACCGGGCGCATCCAGTTTCACGAGCTCGGCGCGATGCGGAAGGTCCGTGGGAAGCCTGAGATTCCAGACCAGGCCGGCGCGACGCAACAGCAGCAGCGTCCACCAGCCCGGGTCCCATTCGCCGGGACGCAAGCCAAGCCGGGCGGATCCGGGAAACGCATGATGGTTGTTGTGCCAGCATTCGCCCATCGTCAGCAATGAGGTGAAGGGAATGTTGCGGCCCTGCACGGCCGCGGCGCGAACCTCGTAGTGCATGGCGCCGTGGTTGTGCGCAAAATAACCAATGAACCAGTGGCCGAAGACTCCGGCGGTCACGCGCGCGCACACGCCCCAGAAAACGAAGGCCCAACCGCCGCACGCATAGAGCAACAGCGCGACCGGCGACTGCTGCAGTCGCCACGTGCGCTCGAGAAACACGTAGAACCGATCCTCCGCGATCGACGCCTCGATGCCGACCCTTGGCGGATCGGCAAGACGCAGCTCGCAGTTGAGTTGCCACCAGGCATCGAGCCAAAAGGGACGCCCGTGCCGAAGATAGTCATGGCAATCGGGAAGCCGCTGCGCGTAATCCCGAAGCTCGTGCTGCCGCAGGAGGCCCAGCGGGCCGGCGAGGCCGACCTGAACACCGAGATACACCAGCAGGTATTCCAGCCATTTCGGGCACGCGTAGCTGTTGTGGACCAGCTTGCGATGGCTTCCCAGCGAATGGCCCAGCAGGAGAACGCAGCTCGTCGTTGCGAGGAACACGGCAAAGGCCGTCCACGTGAAGGTCGCCAACCCTCCGACAACGGCAGCGCTGGCCATGCCCAGAAACCACAGCGATTTTGCCGGTGAGTAAACGACGCGGCCGGAGCAAACGCAAACGGGGTGCGCCGCCGTCACGCGGTGTCGTTCCAGGCTCGGCGGCAACTCGTTCATCGTACGTCGTGCTTAAGGCTTTTTGCCAGCGACTGTCAAGCGGTCCGGTCCCGCTTCGTCGAACACGCCCTTGTGGTGGAAATACACGATGCCGGCGGCGGCGCGCATGGCCCGCGTGCCGAGCAGGAGGTCGAACAGCAGGTCGCTCTGGAAGCGGTCGTAGCACCAGCGCAGCGCGCGCTTGGCACGATAGCGTGGATAGGTGGCGACGAACGCGATCCCCGGGTCGTCCTGTCGTCCCGCGAGAAAATCCGCGATCGCATGACCCGCAGCGAGTCCGTGCTTGAGCGCCGTGTGGATGCCGCCGGCGGTGACCGGCGACACCATTCCCGCGGCGTCGCCCAGCAGCAACGCGCGCCGCGCCGCCGCATGGCGCACGACGCCCCCGCAGGGAATGAGGCCCGCGCGCACGGAGGAAGGCGACGTCCCGCGAAAGTCGGCGAGCGGCGCGATCTTGTCTAGAAACGCCTCCATCGCCGCCTTGATGTCGACACTCCGCGACGACACGCGACGGGCGAGCCCCACCTGCACCGCGCCCACGCCGGAGAGCATCCATCCGATATAGCCCGGCGCGAGCTTCGCGTCGATGAAGCAGTGGAGCCGATCCGGCGCGGGGATCGGAACGCCCTCGTACTCGTGCTCGAGCCCGAACAGGAACTCGGTGTTGCGACCGAGTCCGAGCGCGCGCGCGACGGTCGAATTGGGTCCGTCGGCGCCGACAAGAAATCGTGTGTCCCCGAGACCGGGGAGGCGAAAGCCACTCGGGAGCCGCTCGGCGCGCGTGAACGCGGTCCCGCACTGGATCGTCGCGCCCGCGCCGGCCGCTCGATCGGCGAGCCAGCGCATCAGGCGCGGCGTGTCGGTGGCGAGAAAATAGTAGCCGGGTGCCGAGAGATCGATCGACCGCATCGAGGGCGCATACAACCGCACGCCGTCGATGCGACGGACGAGACCCGGCGGCAGGCCGTCGAGCAGCGCAAGCTGGTCGATCGCATCCTTGACGATGATGCCCGTGGTGTGGAGCTTCTCGCCCGGATCGGCCTTTTTTTCCAGCACACGCACCGAGAGCCCGGCGCGCGCGAGCGACGTCGCGCAGGCAAGGCCCGCGAAGCTCGCGCCGACGACGACGCAGTCACTGCTGAAAGGGGCAGCGGACATGGGCGATACCAATCAGGCAGGCGAATCCGCAAACAGTTCCGTCGCGGCGGATGGAGGCTACCGGTAGCCCGCGGCCTGCAGCTCAAACAGCTCGGCGTAGCGGCCGCCCGCCGCCAGCAGCTCGTCGTGCGTGCCGGCCGCTTCCACCGTACCGTCAGCGAGTACGACGATGCGATCGGCCATGCGCACGCTCGAGAAGCGGTGCGAGATCAGCACGGCGGTCTTGCCCTGCGAGAGCTCCTTGAATCGCTGGAAGACTTCGAACTCCGAGCGCGCGTCGAGCGCCGCCGTCGGCTCGTCGAGGATCAGCACCTGCGCGTCGCGCATGTAGGCGCGCGCAATCGCTATCTTCTGCCATTCGCCGCCCGACAGATCGATGCCGGTGCGAAAGCGCTTGCCGATCACCTGATCATAGCGGTTCGGCAGCTTCGCGATGACCTCGTCGGCGAGGCTCCGCTGCGCCGCCTGCACGATCCGCGCGCGGTCGTCGCGCGCCTCGATGCGCCCGACGGCGATGTTCTCCGCGGCGGTCAGGTGATAGCGGACGAAATCCTGGAAGATGACGCCGATGTTCGAGCGCAGCGCGAAGAGGTCGTACTCCTTGAGGTCGTGGCCGTCGAGCAGGATGCGGCCCTCGTCGGGATCGTAGAGGCGCGCGAGGAGCTTCACGAGCGTCGTCTTGCCGGCACCGTTTTCGCCGACCAGCGCCAGCACCTCGCCGGCGTTGAGCGTGAAATCAAGATGGCGCACCGCCCAGCGCTCGGCGCCAGGGTAACGAAAGCCCACATCCTCGAACTGGAACCCTGTGCGAATCGGCGACGGTACCGCTAGCGCGTCGGGCGGCGACACGATCTCCGGCCGGATCTCGAAGAACGAGAAGAGATCGTCGAGATACAGCGCCTGCCCTGCAACCGATGAGAATCCCATCAGCAGGCTTTCGAGCAGCGTGCGCAGGCGGCGGAACGATCCGGCGAGAAACGTGAGGTCGCCGATCGTGAACTCGCGATGCAGCGTGCGCCAGACGATGTAGGCATAGGCGACGTAATAGGCGACCGTCCCGATTGCCGTCAGCACGCTGCCCACGCTCGCGCGCCGCTTCGCGAGCTTTCGGTTCGCCGCGAGGAAGCTCGTCGCCAACGCGCGGTAGCGCTCGATCAGGAACGCGTTGAGGCCGAAGATCTTCACTTCCTTCGCCGTCTCCACGCTCGCGCCCGTCTGCCGCACGTAGTCGAGCTCTCGCCGCTCGGCCGTGCGCGCGTAGTTGAGCGAGTAGGTCTGCGCGTTGAAGTGTGCCTCGCCGACGAACGCCGGCACGAGCGCGATGGCGAGCAGCACGATGAGCCATGGCGCGTACACAATGAGGCCGGCGGCGAAGCTCACGATGGTCACGACGTCCTGCGCCTGCGCGAAAAGCTGTCCCATCAGCGTCATGCGCCCCGCCGCCTGCCGCCGCGCGCGCTCGAGGCGGTCCTGCAGCTCGCTGTCCTCGAAGTCCTCGAGGTCGAGCGTGGCTGCGTGCTCCATCAGACGCAGGCTGGTCGCGTTGGAGAACTGCTCCGACAGCAGCGAATCGAAGTACGACACAGTGCGCCCGAGCACATCCGACAGGACGGCCAAACCGAATTCGATGAGCAGCAGCCATCCGATGCGATCGACGAGACCCAGCGCGAACCACTCGCGAACGTTGTCTGGCGCATTCGCTGTCTGCGTCAGCACGACGACTTCGTCGATGATGAGCTTGCCGACGTAGAGGGTCGCCACCGGCAGCAGCGCGCGGACCAGCCGCAGCATGCATTGGACGAGCGTGAGCGCCGGATTGGTCTCCCACACCAGCTTCAGGAAAGGCGGCAGGTTCCTGAGCGCGCCGACGCGTTCGCGCAGCGACTTCGGCGTCGGCCCCAGCGGGCGTTCGGCGGGGCCGCCTGCCGGCGCGCGCCCGCCCATCGAGTAGTTCTTGGGCATGTCGCCATTGTGCCGGACCTTCTTGTGGGCCACCGCTTGTGCACCTGTGCTGGCACAAAAGTTGCTGCACGCGTTGAATGAGCAGCTATGCCTCCGGCACGAAGTTGACGGAACTCAGCCTGACCGACGAGCCCGCGCTCGACGCCAAGCCCCCTGTTGCCAAGGACGGGCCGGCGCCGGCCGGTGCGCCTCTCGATCCCAATATTCACCGGTCGAATCACTCGACCGTTGTGAAGGCCGCGCTTTTGAAATTGGCCGACGAGCCGACCGAAGCCGTGGAGATCCAATCCATCGAGGCGGGCGAACGATTGCGCGAGGGCAAAGCGTCGCGCGACCGGGATTCGAAGAACAACGACGAGTTCGTCGCGGAGGCCGCTCGGGAATTCGAGGCGGGCACCTTCGACCAGCCTCTCTGGGCAAAGGCGGTCGAGCTCGCCGGCAACGACGCCGAGGCGGCGAAGCCCGCCTATCTGCGCGCCCGCGCCACGGCACTTCGCGTCGTCAAACGGAACAAGCGAGCGGAAGAACAGGCGCGGCGCGCCAGTGAATTGGCCCAAGAGGAGAAGGACTGGGGTGGCGCGCCCACCCGCTCGGGTTCGCATCGCCGCCGCAACTTGCTTATCGGCGGGGCGGTCGGCGGCGTGGCGCTGGTCGCCGGCTTCCTGCTGCTGTTTCCCGCGAGCGAGCCGCCGAATCCGGTCGACGTTGCGAAACCGGCGGCGCAAGCCCCCGCAGTCCCAAAGGCGAAGGCCGCGACCCCGGCGGCGCAAGTCCCCGAACGCCTCAATATCTCCAACGAGGATTTCGCGAAAAAGGTGGCGGATTTCAAGGCCGCCGGCAACTGGAACGTCCTCGTCCTTTACGGCGTGGAATGGACCCGCAAGCTGCCCGACAGTGCCGATGCGTGGAACGAGCTCGGCATGGGGTACATGAAACTGCGCCAGTTCAGCGAAGCCCAGGAGGCCACCGCCCAAGCCGCGCAGCTCGCGCCCAACAATTTCGAAACCTGGCAGCGGCTGGGCGAGATCGACATGGCCTTGCAGCAGCCCGTCGAGGCGCTGGCGGCCTACGAGAAGGCGGCCGCGTCGAATGGGCGGGATGTGACGAGCCTGGTCCAGATCGGTTCGCTGAACGTGCAACTGGGGCACCTTCCTGAAGCGAAGGTCGCCTTCGCCCGGGCGCTCGACGTAAGCCCGATGGATATGGATGCGCTTTGCGGCGCGGCATCGGTCGCCCAGAAAGAAGGGCGCGCCAAGGACGCGGACGCCATCGCAAGGCAGTTAAAGGCCGCCGACCTGAGTTGTCGCGAGGCGGTCACCGTGGCGCCCGTATCCGTTCCCGCGACCGCTGCCGCGAACAAGAAACCGCCCCTTCGACCCACGCGTTGACGGGGCGCGACAGCCCGTCAGCTGCACTCGCGGTGCCGCACCTTGCACGTCGCCAGCACTTCGTCGGGGTCGCGCTTCCACCAATTGTTGGCGGAGAAAATCTCGACTTCGTGAAAGCCGCGGTACCCGCTGTCGTGCATCCATGACCGGAGCAGCGGCAGGTCGATGACCCCGTCCCCCATCATGCCGCGATCGGTGAGGAGGTCGGCGGTCGGCACCAGCCAGTCGGAGATGTGATACGCAAGGAGCCGGGACGGGCTGCTGCCCGCCGCGCGCGTGATCTCGCGCCGGAGGTGGGGATCCCACCAGACGTGGTACGCGTCCACGGCGATGCCGAGCCCCGGCCCGAGCTCGTCGCACAGATCGTTGGCGTGTTCCATGGTGTTCACGCATGCGCGGTCGGCCGCGTACATCGGATGCAGCGGCTCGATCGCGAGCGGCATGCCCGCGCCGCGCGCGTAACCGAGCAACTCCCCGATGCCGTCGCGCACCATCTCGCGCGCACCGGCGAGATCCTTCGATTCGATCCTGCCGTCTCTATTCTTCGGAAGACCGCCGACCACCAGGATCAGGCATTGCGCCCCGAGCGCGAGCGCGTCGTCGACAGCCCGCTGATTGTCGTCCTGCGCGGCGCGCCGGCCGTCGCGATCCACGGCCGGAAACATCCCGCCGCGGCAGTAGCCGGTGACGGTCAGTCCGGCGTCGCGAATGCGCGCCGCCGCATCCTTCAAGCCCGCGGCCGCGACCTGGTCGCGCCAGGGCGCGATGCCGGCGATTCCATGACGGGCGCACCCGTCGATGATCTGCGCGAGCTTCCACTGCGCCCGCACCGTCGCGGTGTTGAGCGAAAGGAGCCCGTCGTCGGGTTCGTTCATGGGTGAGCCGGTGCCCGCTTGCCGAGCGCGATCTCAAGCGCACCCGTGGTCGTGAGGTACTTGGCGATCATCCCGGGGACCTCCCAATCGGGGAGCGCCCCCTTGGCGACGCAATCGAGGAAACCTGCGGCAACCTGCGCGAAATGGGCCTCGTGACCGACATGATAAGTGGAAGGGACGACGACCTTCCACGAATCCCCGCTGCGGTTCACCTCGATGCCGGGATACGTTGCGCGCACGCTGACGAGCGCCGCTTCCAGAGCGCGCGGAAACTCCTTGGTGTCCGCGCCCGCAGCGGGCTCGATGTACAGGGTCGGCTGGTGTGCTTCCGCCGCGCCTTGCCGGATCAGGAGATTCGCCTTCGAGCCGCGCATGACCGAAAAGTGCGTGTCGCCGGTGCCCGCGGGCGCCTCGAAATCCCAGCGCACGGATACCTTCGCATGCACGCCCCGGATGCGGTAATCGATCTCCCCGTTGGCGTACACGTGCAGGCTGCCGTCCGCTTGAACGTCCTTCGACAGAAAGCCGGGATGGCGCGCGAGCTGCGTCACCTGCGCGAACTGCGCCGGGCTGATCGCGGTGGGCCAGCGCTTCGCCCCGAGGATCCGGATGTCCTTCGCGAAATCCAGGATCGCGCCGGGAAAGCACTCCCACTGCACGAGATCGACGAGGTGCGTGGTGATGTCCACGAGCCCATCGCCCTGCTGCGCGACGTCGAAGAACCACGCGGGCCGCTTGACCGGCGCGCCGGACACCTGCTTCGAGAAATGGTGCACGCTTTCCTTGACGACCGCCGGTGCCCGCACGGAACCCGGCAGCAGCTCGCCGAACACCGCGGGAATTCGCGAAAAGGCCTTCTGCAGCATCGTCGTGATCTCGTGCCGTTCGGTCATGATGTCGCAGAGGAGCACACCGCGGGCTGCCGCGTCGGCGAACGACCGCTGCAGCGTTTCGACGCCGGCGGTGTCGATGGCCATCGGCTTGTCGGCCAGCACGTTCATGCCCGCGGCGACCGCGCACGCAATGTATTCGGCCTTTTGCCGGTTGTTGCCCGCGATCACCACGACGTCGCCCGAGTGCTCCGCGCTGAACCGTTCCAGGAAATCGGCGCCCGCATGGACCTTCATGCGCCACGCGGTCGGGGCTACGGGCCGCGCATTGAAGGTTTCTATTTTCTGCAGGTAATCGGCGAGTTCCGGGCCCTCCTCGGCGAAGACATGCACGGTGGCATCGACGCCCGGAACCATCGCCTTCTGCAGCAGCGCCGCGTGAAAATGCCCGGGGTCGAGTACGGTCAGCTTCATGGCGCAGTCAGTCCAGGACACCGTTCACGCCGAGGAACGCACGCATCCGCGCTGTCGCGAGGTCCGGGTCGCGCAGCAATCCGGCGGCATCGGCGAGCCGGAACAGCTCGGACAGGTGGACGAGGCCGCGCGCGCTCTGCTGCCCGCCGACCATCGTGAAGTGTGCCTGATGCCCGTTGAGCCACGCGAGGAACACGACGCCCGTCTTGTAGAAGCGCGTCGGCGCCGCGAAGACGTGGCGCGACAACGGCACGGTCGGCGCGAGAATGGCGTCGAACCGGGCGCGGTCGCCGGCCGCGAGCGCCGTGAGCGCCGCCGATGCGGCAGGGGCGATGGCGTCGAAGATTCCGAGCAGCGCGTCGGAGTGGCCGGTCGCGTCGCCGCCGATCAGCGCCGCGAAGTTGAAGTCGTCGCCCGTGTACATGCGCACGCCGTGCGGCAGGCGCGCGCGCAGCGCGACCTCCTTCCCCTGGTCGAGCAGCGACACCTTGACGCCGTCGATCTTCGCCGCATTGGCCCGGATGACCGCGGCGCATACCTCGGTGGCGCGGGCGTGCTCCGGGTCGCTCGCGAGGCCGCCCGCCCCCACCCAGTAGCCGGCGAGCGCAGGATCGAACATCTCCCCCAGCCAGTGCAGGATCACCGGCGCGCGCACCTGCGCCAGCACGCGTTCGTAGACGAGTGCGTAGTCGTCGGGCGACCGGGCGCAGGCCGCCAGCGCGCGACTTGCCATCAGGATGATGCGGCCGCCGGCCGCCTCGACCGCCGCGCACTGCGACTCGTAGGCGGCGACGATTTCATCGAGCGTGAGGTCGGCGCCCGGCGGAAGGTGGTCCGTGCCGGCACCGGAAAAGACGGCGGCGCCCGGAATGCTCCGCGCCTCGGCGACGGAGCGCGTGATGAGCTCGAGCGACGTCGGCCAGTCGAGCCCCATGCCTCGCTGCGCCGTGTCCATCGCCTCTGCCACGCCGAAGCCGTGCGACCACAGGTGGCGGCGATACGCGAGCGTTGCGTCCCAGTCGATGGCCGTCTGCAGCCACGGATCGATCGCCGCGCGCGGATCGGCCACGACATGCGCCGCCGCGAACGCGACACGATTCCAGCGCGGCGTGGCGGCGGGCACGGGCCACGCGACGGCAGCGTGGGGCGTGTACGGCGCGAGCGTGCCGTCGGCGCGAGGAAGGTTCAGCGTTGCCATGCCCCGTGCCTAGATCGGAAGCGCGGGAACGTCGACGATCCGCCGCTCCCGCCAGCTCTGCAGGCCGAGTTCGGCGAGCTGCACGCCCTTCGCCCCTTCCAGCAGATTCCAGGGGAACGATCCGCCCTCGACGACATGGCGCAGGAACAGCTCCCATTCGACCTTGAACGCGTTGTCGTACGCGCGATTGGAAGGAACGAGCTGCCAGGTGTCGAAGAAGTCGATGGACTGCGGCACGTCGGGGTTCCACACCGGCCGCGGCGTCGCGGTGCGCGGCTGGATGCGGCAGTCGGTCAGGCCGGCGACGGCGGAGCCGAGCGTGCCGTCGACGTGGAACGTGACGAGGTCGTCGCGGCGCACGCGCGTGCACCACGAGCTGTTGATCTGGGCGATCGCGCCGTCCGCGAGCTCGAAGGTCGCGTAGGCAGCGTCGTCGGCGGTCGCCGCATACGGCTTGCCATTCTCGTCCCAGCGCTTCGGGATGTGCGTCGCGCCGACGCACATCACGCTCTTCACCGCGCCGAACAGGTTGTCGAGCACGTAGCGCCAGTGGCACAGCATGTCGACGACGATGCCGCCGTCGTCCTCCTTGCGGTAGTTCCACGACGGCCGCTGCGCGGGTTGCCAGTCGCCCTCGAAGACCCAGTAACCGAACTCGCCGCGCACGGAGAGGATGCGCCCGAAGAATCCCGAGTCGATCAGCATCTTGAGCTTGAGGAGGCCCGGCAGCCACAGCTTGTCCTGCACGACGCCATGCTTGACGCCCGCCGCCTCCGCGTGGCGATAGAGGTCGAGCGCATCGGCAAGTGTCGGCGCAACCGGCTTCTCGGTGTAGATATGCTTGCCCGCCGCGATCGCCTTGCGGATCAGTTCCGGTCGCCGGCCGGTGGAGGCGCTATCGAAGTAGATCGCGTCGTCCTTGTTCGCCAGCGCCGCGTCGAGATCGGCCGTATGGCGTTCGATGCCGTGCGCGCGCGCAAGCGCCGCCACCTTCGTGGCATCGCGGCCGACCAGGATCGGATCCGGCATGATTCGCCGCCCTGACCCGAGCGCAACGCCTCCCTGATTCCGGATCGCGTTGATCGAGCGGATGAGGTGCTGGTTCGTGCCCATGCGGCCGGTGACGCCGTTCATGATCACGCCGAG
>JBDTLY010000025.1:0-15784 GCA_039934535.1 Casimicrobiaceae bacterium
GGACGGATGCGCTGGGCGCGCTTGGTGCCGAGATTGTCGCGGGCGTCGCCCCGGTTTCGCCGCGCGACCGCAAGACGACGTGCGCGCATTGCAAGCGGCAGTCGCTATGCCGGATCGGCGCGCTCGCGCTCGAGGACCGCGAGCAGGACGGCGATGAGTGATTCGGCGAAGCGATCGGGCACCGATGCGTCCGTGGCGTCCGACACGTCGGCCCGCGCGCGCGCGCTCGACGTCGCGCAGTCGTTCCTGGTCCAGGCGCCCGCGGGGTCGGGCAAGACGGAACTGCTGATCCAGCGGTTCCTCGCGCTGCTCGCCCACGTCGACCGGCCCGAGCGGATCGTGGCGATGACGTTCACGCGCAAGGCGGCCGGCGAAATGCGCGAGCGGATCGTCCGCGCGCTGGCGGAAGGCGCGGATGAGGAGAGGTATCCGGTCGCGACACCGCACGCGGTGCAGACGCGCAAGCTGGCCAAGGAAGCGCTGCTGCAGGACGCACGGCAGGGTTGGCATCTGACGTCGCATCCGGCACGTCTTGCCGTGCAGACCATCGACGCGTTCTGCGCCGGACTCGCGCGCCAGGCGCCGCTCGCCACGCGCCTCGGCGCGGTCCCGCGCATCGAGGAGCGCGCTCGACCGCTCTACGAATCCGCCGTGCGCGAAGCGCTGGCCGACGCCGAGGCCGGCGATCCCGACTGGCGGCGCCTGCTCGACCACTTCGACAACGACGCGAGCCAGGCCGTCAAGGTGTTGGCAGGCATGCTCGGCAAGCGCGACCAATGGCTGCGGGAACTGCCGCGCAGCGAGCGCGCCGCGTTCCGGGCGCGGCTCGAAGCATCGCTCTCGCAGGAAATCCGCGGCGAATTGACGACGATCGCCGCGGCATTTCCGCCAGGACTCGTCGCTGCGCTGCCGGTGTATCAGCGTTATGCGGCCGAAAACGCCGCGGGCGCGAAGCGCGTGGAGGGAATCGCCTCGAACCTCATCGCCTGTGCCGAGGCGGGCGGCGTTCCGCCAGCGGTGGTCCATGCGCTCGACGATTGGCGCGCGCTGGCGACGTGGCTGCTGACCGCGAAGGATCCGCAGTTTCGCAAGACGATCGACAAGGACGGCGGCTTTCCGGCCAAGGCCTCCGGCGAAGGCGCCGTGCTGCGCGGCGAGCGCAACGACGGCATGCGGACGCTGTTCCGCGAACTCGCGGCCGTCCCCGGCCTCGCGGAAGCGCTCGATGCCGCGCGGCGCCTGCCGCCGCCGCGCTATGCGGACGAGGCATGGTCCGTCGTATCGGCGCTGCTCGACCTGCTGCCGCGGCTCGCGGCGCGCCTGATGATCGTGTTCGGCGACACCGGCGCGCTCGATTTCACGCAGGGCACGCTCGGCGCGCTCGAGGCGCTCGGCGACGAGGACGCGCCGAGCGATCTGCTGCTGAAGCTCGACCTGCGCATCGATCACCTTCTCATCGACGAGTTCCAGGACACGTCGTATACGCAGCTCGTGCTGCTGCACCGGCTGACCGCCGGATGGACGCAAGGCGACGGGCGCACGCTGTTCGCCGTCGGCGATCCGATGCAGTCGATCTACCGCTTCCGCGAAGCCGAGGTGCGCATCTTCGTCGAGGCGCAGGAGCGGAAGTCGGTGGCGGGCGTGCCCGTGGAGTGCCTGGTCCTCGCGCGCAATTTCCGCTCGCACGCAGGGCTCGTATCGTGGGTCAACGACGTCTTTCCGCGCGTGCTCGGCAGTCGCAGGGATCCGTGGCGCGGTGCGGTCGCGTTCGCGCGTGCGACCTCCGAGCGTCCCGCGCCTGGTCCCGACGCGGCGACGCTCGACCTCGTCGCCGACGCGACCATGGAGGCCGATCGCGTGGTCGATCGCGTGCGGGATGCGCTGGAGGGCGACAGTAAATCGGTGGCCATCCTCGTCCGCGCGCGCACGCATCTCGAGCGCATCCTCCCCGCGTTGCGGGAGGCCGGCATCCTATACGCGGCGGTCGAGCTCGACGCACTCGCCGAGCGCCAGGCCATCCTGGATCTCGCGGCGCTCACGCATGCCCTGATCCAGCCCGCCGACCGCCTCGCGTGGCTGGCGGTGCTGCGCGCGCCCTGGTGCGGGGTCACGCTGCCGGACCTGTTCGCGCTGGTGACCGCGGCAGACGAACATCGGTCGCGCTCGCTCGCGGCCTTGCTGGAAGGGCCCGCGGTCGTCGCCGGATTGTCGGAGGAGGGCAGCGGGCGCTTCGGTCGCGTTGCGCAATGCCTGCGGCCCGCCGTCGCGTCCCGCGGACGGGCAACGCTCGCGAGTCGCGTGCGGGGCGCGTGGCTGGCGCTCGGCGGCGGCGCGACGCTCGACGACGTGATCGACATCGACGCGGCCGAGCGCTTCTTCACGTTGCTCGGGCAGCACGACGTCGCGGGCGACATTCCGGACTGGCCGGCGTTTGTCGCGGCGCTCGACGATCTTCGCGCCGAAGCGCCGGTGGATCCGGACGTGCGCGTGCAGGTGATGACGCTGCATCGCGCGAAGGGACTCGAATTCGACACGGTGATCATGCCGGGACTCGCGCGAAGTTCGCGCCATCGCGATTCTGAGGTGCTGCGGCTGCGTGTGCGCGAGCAGGGCCTCCTGCTCGCGCCAAACAAGGCGCGCGGCGGCGACGAGGATCCGGTTTACGCGTACCTCAACTACCTCGCGATGGACGAGGATCGCGCCGAGCTCGGGCGCCTGCTCTACGTCGGATGCACGCGCGCGCGGGAGCGGCTGCATCTCACCGCGGCGCTGGACAGTCGCGTCGACGATGAGGGACAGCCCATGTGGAGATCGCCGGGCGCGGGCACCGCGCTCGCGCGGCTGTGGGACGCGCTCGGTGCGCATGTGCCGCCACCGGAACAGGACGCAGCGGCGGGGATCCCGCCGGTAGTCGCGCCGCCGCTCCTCGTGCGGCTGGGACGCGGTTGGACCGCGCCGATGCCGGCGCCGGGCGTTCCCGTCGTCCCGATGCCGGAATCGCCCCGCGATGCGCTGCCGTTCGACTGGGCGCGCGAGACCGCACGATGTATCGGTGTCGTCGCCCATCGGCTGCTCGCGCAGTTCGGGCACGACGGAATCGCGGCGTGGACCGACGAGCGCCTTGCAGTCGAACTGCCGCGGATCCGAACGGAACTCGCGGGCGAAGGCGTGGACGATACCGAGCTCGAGCGCGCGGCGGCGGAAGTCGTGTCGGTGCTCGCCAACGTCATTGCCGATCCCCGCGGACGCTGGCTGTTCGCGTCCGCGCATGACGATGCCTGCAGCGAATGGGCGCTTGCCGGGATCGACGGCGGCGCCATCGCGCACGTGGTCCTCGACCGCTCGTTCGTCGATGACGGCGTGCGCTGGATCGTCGACTTCAAGACCGGCGGCCACGAAGGCGCCGACGTCGCGGCATTCCTCGATCGCGAAGTGGAGCGCTATCGCGATCAACTTCAGCGTTACGCCCTTTTCGTATCGTCGCTTGACCCGCGACCCATCATGCTCGGCTTGTACCATCCGCTCCTTCGCGGCTGGCGCGAGTGGGCGTTTGCGCGTTGACGACGCCGTCGCGCGCGCGGCGCTGGCGGTAAAATCTGTTAAAATTCACGGCTTTGCAGCATTGAGGCTCCACCGTGCGGTTGATTCGCGGCCTGCCTTCGTCCGCCGACGAACCCGTCGCGCTGACGATCGGCAATTTCGACGGCGTCCATCGCGGCCATCAGGCGATGCTTTCCCGGCTGATCGAGGCCGCGGAGGATCTCGCGCTGCCGTCCGCGGTGCTCACGTTCGACCCGCATCCGCGCGAATTCTTCGCCCCTGGATCGGCGCCGCCGCGCGTGTCGTCGCTGCGAAGCAAGCTCGAAGCGTTTGCGGAGCACGGTGTCGCGCGGACTTTTGTCGCGCGTTTCGACCAGCGCCTCGCCGCGCTGACGCCTGATTCCTTTATCGAGGATGTCCTGGTGCGCCGCCTCGGCGTCCGCTGGGTGCTGGTCGGCGAGGACTTCCGCTTCGGCAAGGGCCGGGCGGGCGACATCGTCACGTTGCGCGCGGCGGCGAAGACCTTCAGCGTCGAGGCGATGCGCACGGTGTCGGTCGACAACGAACGCGCGTCGTCGACCACGGTGCGGCACGCGCTGGCGTCCGGCAACCTCGAGCATGCCGCGGCGATGCTCGGTCGCCCGTTCATGATTGCCGGGCGGGTCGCGCATGGTGCGAAACTCGGCCGCACGCTTGGTTTTCCGACCGCCAACATCCTCCTGAAGCGCATGCCGGCGGTGTCCGGCGTCTTCGCCGTGCGCGTCCACGGCGTCGATGACGTTCCGTTGCGCGGCGTCGCGTCGGTGGGGGTGCGCCCGACGATCGACGACAAGGGCGACCCGTTGCTCGAAGTTTTCATCTTCGATTTCGACCGGGACATCTACGGCCGCAGGGTGGAGGTCGAATTCCTGCACAAGCTGCGCGACGAGGAACGTCTGCCCGACCTCGACACGTTGAAGCGCAGAATTCGCGGCGACGTGGCCGCCGCGAAGGCATATTTCGCCAAAAATGAATCAGTGGCCGAACTCGCCGCTCGCTGAACATTTCAACTTCCACGAACGACTGAACCTCATTGGACATCTAAACCGCCGCATGCCCGACGATCCGAAAACTGATTACAAGACGACGCTCAACCTGCCCGACACACCGTTTCCGATGCGGGGCGACCTCGCGAAGCGCGAGCCGGGCTGGGTCAAGGAATGGCAGGACCGCAAAGTCTACGAGGCCATTCGCAAGGCCTGCGCGGGCCGGCCGAGTTTCGTGCTGCACGACGGGCCGCCCTATGCGAACGCGGACATCCACATCGGCCACGCGCTCAACAAGATCCTCAAGGACCTGGTCGTCAAGAGCAGGACGATGGCGGGGTTCGACGCGCCCTACGTTCCCGGCTGGGATTGCCACGGCATGCCGATCGAAGTGCAGATCGAGAAGACGCACGGCAAGCACCTGCCGGTCGAGCAGACGCTGAAGCTTTGCCGCGCCTACGCGACCGAGCAGATCGCGCGGCAGAAGGAAGGGTTCCAGCGGATCGGCGTGCTGGGCGACTGGGAGCATCCGTATACGACCATGGACTTTCGCAACGAGGCCGAGGAAATCCGCACGCTCGGCCAGTTGCTGGAAAAGGGTTACTTGTATCGCGGACTGAAACCCGTCAACTGGTGCTTCGATTGCCAGAGCGCGCTCGCGGAAGCGGAAGTCGAATACGAGGACCGGCAGGACATCGCGATCGACGTGGGATTCGCGCTGGCGGAGCGCGAGCGCGGCAAGCTTGCGGCGGCATTCGGCCTCGCGCAGCCCGTCGAGGGGCGTGTCTTCGCGGTCATCTGGACCACGACGCCGTGGACGATTCCGGCCAACCAGGCGCTCAACGTTCATCCGGAGATCGTCTACGCCCTGGTCAAGAGCGACGACATCTACTTCGTCCTCGCCGAAGATCTGGTCGGCGCCTGCCTGCAGCGCTACAAGCGCGAAGGCAAGGTCATCGCTACGGCGAAGGGGATGGCGCTCGAGCGCCTCGCGTTCCGGCACCCGCTCTACGATCGCGACGCGCCGGTGTACGTCGCCGAGTTCGTCACGCTGGAGCAGGGCACCGGCATTGTCCACTCGTCGCCGGCGTACGGCGTCGACGACTTCCAGTCCTGCCGCCGCTACGGGATGCATGACGACGACATCCTGAATCCAGTGCAGGGCGACGGCGTTTTCGCGGCCGACCTGCCGCGCTTCGGCGGCCTCAAGATCTGGGATGCGAATCCGAAGATCGTCGAAGCGCTGCGCGAAGCGGGCGCGCTGTTCCACGCCGAAAAGTACAAGCACAGCTACATGCACTGCTGGCGGCACAAGACGCCGATCATCTATCGCGCGACCACGCAGTGGTTCGCCGGCATGGACGACGTTCCCGGCTTCCGCGGCGCGAAGCCCGCCCGCACGCTGCGCGAAACTGCGCTGGCCGGCATCGACGCGACGGAGTTCTTCCCCTCCTGGGGCAAGGCGCGCCTGCACGGAATGATCGCCAACCGGCCCGACTGGACCTTGTCGCGCCAGCGGCAGTGGGGCGTCCCGTTGCCGTTCTTCGTCGACCGCACGAACGACGAATTGCATCCCGACACGCCGGCGCTGCTGGAACTTGCGGCGGTGAAGGTCGCGCATGGCGGCATCGAAACATGGTTCGAGGCGACGGCCGAGGACTTTGGCATCGACGCGACGAAGTACCGCAAGCTCACCGACACGCTCGACGTATGGTTCGATTCTGGATCCACGCACCAGACCGTGCTGGGCGGCCCGGAAGGCAAATTGACGAAGGCGGGCATGCCGGCTGCCGGGCGCTTTCCCGCGGACCTGTATCTCGAAGGCTCGGACCAGCATCGCGGCTGGTTCCACTCGTCGCTGCTCGTTTCGTGCATGCGCAATGGCGTGCCGCCGTACAAGGCGCTGCTGACGCATGGCTTTACCGTCGACGGCGAAGGCAAGAAGATGTCGAAGTCGAAGGGCAACGTCATCGCCCCGCAGAAGATTTCGGACACGCTCGGCGCGGAGGTCCTGCGTTTGTGGGTGGCGTCGACGGACTACTCGGGCGACCTGTCGATCTCCGACGAGATCCTGAAGCGCGTGGTCGAAAGCTACCGCCGCATCCGCAACACGCTGCGCTTCCTGCTTGCGAACACCAGCGATTTCGACCCGGCCAAGGATGCGGTTGCAGTCGCCGACCTGGTGGAAGTCGACCGCTATGCGCTCGCCAACATGGGCGCGTTGGTGGAAGCGTGCCGCGGCGACTACGATCGCTACGAATTTCACCTGGTCGCGCAGCGCCTGCAAATGTATTGCTCCGAGGACCTGGGCGGCTTCTATCTCGACGTCCTGAAGGACCGCCTCTATACGACGGGGCGGACGAGCCACGCCCGCCGCTCGGCGCAGACGGCGCTCTACGCGATCCGCGACGCGCTCCTGGGCCTGATGGCGCCGATCCTGTCGTTCACCGCCGAGGAGGCGTGGCGGATCGTCCATCCGGAGGATCCGACGGTGTTTGTCCGCACGTGGGGCGATAAATTGCCAGCCGTCCCGGACGCGCCCGTGCTGATGGCGAAATGGTCGCGTATCCTCGCCGTTCGCGCGGCGGTGCTGAAGGAGCTGGAAACGCTGCGCCAGGACGGGCGGATCGGCTCGTCGCTGCAAGCCGAAGTGACGATCTCGGCGCCCGACGAAGACTACGACGCACTGGCATCGCTCGCCGACGACCTGCGCTTTGTCACGATCACCTCCGCCGCGCGCGCGGAGCGCGCCGAGAAGGGCGGCACGCTGGCGATCGCCGTCAACCCGAGCGGCGGCGAGAAGTGCGAGCGCTGCTGGCACTGGCGATCCGATGTCGGCGCGGATGCCGCGCATCCGCTGTTGTGCGGCCGTTGCCTGGCCAATCTGTACGGCAGCGGTGAAACCCGCCGGTTTGCATAGAGGCGAACATTGATGGTTGCCGGCAATCCACCGAATCCGCACGGCCTTCGCTGGCTCTGGTTGAGCGTCGGCGTCATCGTGGCCGACTACGCGACCAAGGCAGCGATGGTCGCGGCGTTTCAGCCCGGCGAGGAGCGCCCGTACACCAGCTTCTTCAGCCTGATCCTCACGTTCAATTCGGGCGCCGCGTTCAGCATGTTCGCGAACGCCGATGGCTGGCAGCGCTGGTTTTTTGCAATCATCGCGGCGGCGGCATCACTCTTCATTGTCTGGCTGCTGAAGCGCGGCGGGAGCGCGATGAATTGCGCAGGCCTCGCGCTGATCCTCGGCGGCGCGCTTGGCAATCTCTGGGACCGGCTCACGATCGGGCGCGTCGTCGACTTCCTGCTCTTTCACTACCAAGGCTGGTCGTGGCCCGCGTTCAACGTCGCCGACAGCGCGATCTGCGTCGGTGCGGCGCTGTTGATCGTCGACAGCTTCCGCCAGCGTCGCGCAGTCGACCCGGACGCGCGCGCCACGTCCGGCGGAGGCCATTGATGGATGTGCTGCTAGCGAATCCGCGCGGTTTCTGTGCCGGCGTCGACCGTGCGATCGCGATCGTCGAACAGGCGCTGGCGCAATTCGGCGCGCCGATCTACGTGCGTCACGAGGTCGTCCACAACAAGTTCGTCGTCGCCGACCTCAAGGCGAAGGGCGCGATCTTCGTCGAAGAGCTCTCCGAGATTCCGACGGGAAGCACCGTCGTGTTCTCGGCGCACGGCGTCGCGAAAACCGTCCGCGCCGACGCGGATGCGCGGGGTTTGACCGTGTTCGACGCGACATGTCCGCTCGTCACCAAGGTCCATGTCGAGGTGGCGCGGATGCGGGACCAGGGACGCGCGATCGTGATGATCGGCCACGCCGGGCATCCCGAAGTCGAAGGGACGATGGGCCAGTGCGACGGCGGCATCTACCTCGTGGAATCGCTCGCCGATGTCGACCTGCTGTGTGTGCCCGATCCCGCCAACCTTGCCTATGTCACGCAGACGACGCTGTCGGTCGACGACGCCGCCGCCATCGTCGACGCGCTGAAGCGCCGCTTCCCGGGCATCGTTGGCCCGAAGAAGGACGACATCTGCTACGCGACGCAAAACCGGCAGGACGCCGTCAAGTTCATGGCGCCGCAGGTCGACGTCGTGATCGTCGTCGGCAGCCCCAACAGCTCGAACTCGAATCGCTTGCGCGAAGTGGCGGCGCACCGCGACATCCCGGCCTACATGGTGGATCGCGCCGACCAGCTCGACCCGCTCTGGATCAGCGGCAAGGCGCGCGTCGGCGTCACCGCCGGCGCGTCGGCGCCCGAAGTCCTCGTGCGCGAGGTGCTGGCGCGCCTGAAATCGTTTGGGGCCGGCAGCGTGCGTGAGCTCGACGGCGCCCCGGAAAATGTCGTGTTCCCCATGCCGAAGGGTTTGCCCGCCGCGCACGCTTCGGCGGCGAAAAGCTGACCTGCGTCAGCCCGTGGGCGGTGTCCGCGCGGCGCGAAACGACAATAACAGCGCGACAAACGCCGCGGCGCTCAATATCGCCGCCGACCACGCCACCATGCCGTGACGCCCGGGTTCGGTGACTGCGCGCGCGATCGCTTCTGCGAAGTAAAACGGTAGCAGCAGCGAGGCGATCTGCCTGGAGCGCAAGCGGCCGCGCAGGATGCCTGGCCACACGAGCGCGAGCGGCAGGGCTTTGAGCGCAAGCCAGGAGCCGCCGGGACGCACCGGCGCCAGCACGGTTTCCCATAGCAGTTCGACGAGGATCAGGGCCGCGACCAGCGCGACCACGAGGCGCTGGCGGCTGATTTCAACCAACGGCTGCGAAGTCGTAGAGCTCGAACCCCGGGCCTTGCTCGACCAGCTTCAGCAGGACGGCGAAGCCCGTGTCGTTGCCGCGCTTCAGCGAGATCCCCTGCTCGACCTGGAACGCGCCGGCGGGGACCAGCAGCTGCGGCGGCGCGGCTTCGGGACCGGCGGTGTTGCGGTCCTCCGGCAGCACGACGACGGGCGCGAGATTCCCGTCCAGCGAATCCTCCGTCGCCGCCGCCGCGGCTTCGGGGCTGTCGGACAGGAGCTCGCAGCCGAACTCGAGGCCGCTCGCCTTCAGCGTGTTGCGGAACCAGCGCACCATCGCGACCTGCAGGCCGGTGCGCCCTTCGACGCGCAGCGCGATGAGATCGCCGATGCGCAACGCGGTGGGATTGGGATCGATCTGGCGCAGCGCGTAACCCGCGGGGGTGTGGTTGATGACCTGGCAGGCCGTCATCGGCGGCAGGCCTGTCGGCGCCTGCGCCACGCCGGCATGGATGCCACGGCTGTACTGCCACACACCCGACAGGCCGGCGCACATGACGACCCGGGCGCGCGAGGGAAGCCGGTTGAACTGGCGCGCGGGCGGGATCGCCCACTGCCGCAGCAGCCGCTTCAGGAGCGTGACGTACTGCAGCCGCCCTGCCGGATCCTTCGCGATTCCCGCAGGGACGTCGCCGCCCGCTTCGAGTGCCCGCAACTGCTCCTGGATCTGAAAGGCGAGGTCGAACGTGAGCAGGAAGATCTTGCTGCCGTCGATGGACCCGCCCTTGTTCGCCGAAAACGGCGGGAAGTCGTGACCGACCGGAATGATGGCGACGGCCTTGGCCATCCGGTGCACCGGCGCCACGTCGGTGAGCTTCGCCCAGTGGCAGAACTCCTGGAGGTAACGCACGACGGTGTTGAGCTGCCCAGGCAGGAAGCCGTAGGGATTCGCGAGCGCGAGCAGCAGCGCCTGGAGGTAGACGCGCTCCGGTGTCATCTCGGGCTGGTCGTGCGCGATCGCGTTCTGGTGCAGCGTCCGTTCGCGCGAGAACGCGTAGATCGCATGGGCGTCGAGCCACGTCTTGGGCGGCACCGGCGAATAGGAGAGATAGCTGTTGATCAGCACCCGCGCGACGCATTGCAGGCACCGGTGCAGCAGCGCGATCAGCAGGCGGTTCCCCGTCAGCAGCATCCGCTTCTCCGATTCGTGGAGCAGCAGGTGCTTGTACGCGACGTAGAGTTCGTGGGCGAGCCCGAGCCCCGCCTTGGCGGCCTCCAGTGCCTCGCCCGAGAGGGGGTGCGAGGCCTTGGCGAACTGCTTTTCCAGCTTCGGCCACAACGTGCCCGCGGTCGCCCAGTACCGCTCCGCCAGCTCGAGCCGCTTCGAATCGCTCATCTCGACCCGGTTGATCGCCGCCAGCGAATCGCCGATGACGCGCGCTGCCTCGACCGGATCCCGGGTCAGCAGGTCGTCGAGCCAGGGAAATACCTTGGCGGGACGGATTTCCGGCGGATTGGCCGGCCGCGGATCGATCGGCGGCAGGCTTACGGTAAGCGGCATGGCGATCGGTGGACGGTGACCACGGCGATTGTAAGGGAAGGCAGCGGATTGTGCCCCTAGGGCGGGCCCAACGGAAGCAATTTTCCGGCCAGCCGGACAGTCGGCGGAACCAGAAGAGCGCTCAGGCGCCGCGGAGAAAACGCACGACCGGTTCGATCTGGTCCGCCGAAAGCAGCATTGGCGCATGGCCGACGCCCGCGAACTCGACGATGGCGGGCTTCGGGCCCCGGGTGGACATTTGCTCGGCGGTCGCGGCTGACAGCAGGTCCGAGTCCTTGCCGCGCAGGACAAGCGTCGGGCAGCGGATCGCGTCCCACAGTCCCCAGAGGTCGGGCGGTGCGGCGGCGGCGCGAAACGGGACGGCGATACCCGGGTCGTACGCGAGGCCCCACCGGCCATCCGCGCGTTGCCGGACATTGGAGGTCGTCAGCCGGTCCCATTGCTCGTCGGTATGCGGGCCGAACGGCGCCGAAACGGTGCGGATGTACTGCGCGATCTCGTTGTAAGTCGCGAAGGTGGGATCGAGCCCGAAGTAGCTGCGGATGCGCTCGAGCGCCGCGGGTTCGATCGCCGGGCCGACGTCGTTCACGACGAGCTTCGCGATCGGCGTGTTGGGCTGCGCGGCGAGGACGATGCCGAGAAGGCCGCCCATCGAGGTCCCGACCCAGTCGACGGATACGGCGCCCGTTCGCGCGATCAGCGCCGTGAGGACCGTGAGATAGGTCGGGAACACGTAGTCGTTCGGATCGGCGAGCCAGTCGCTGCGCCCGCGGCCGGGCATGTCGATCGAGATTACCCGGTGCGTGTCGAACAGGGCCGCGGCGAGGTCGGCGAAATCGCGTGCGTTGCGTCCGACGCCATGGACGCAGACGACGACGCGCGCGTTGTCCGGGTCGCCCCATTCGTCGTACACGACGCGGTGAAAGCCGTGCGGCGACAGGCTCTTGAAATCGCGTTCGCGAGGCGGGACCGTCATGGCGCAAGGTTAACGCAAACGCGGGCGCGCGTCGTGCGCCTATCCAAGCGGGTGGAATTACGCGAAAATTCGCGCCTTGCACGTCCACCGGAGGCAAGGGCAATGGTCCGCAATCGAACACCTTGGCAACTGTCGGCGCTCTGCGGATTGGCGGTCGCCGCGGTCGCCGGCTGCGCCCCGGATTCCGTCAGCAACAAGTACGCGACCGGCTTCAACGCGTACCTCGACCAGATCGCGGTCGCCTGCAAGCCGCTGATGATCGGCAGCTACGACATGACCTACCGGCTGCAGCAGAAGGGCGTCTACAGCGACGACTTCAACTATTTTTTCGATCTCACGTCGAAGCTCTACTACCGGCGCACGTCGCCGGCGGACTACCGCAGCGGAATCAACGGCTTTTTTGGCGGCGGGTCGACGACGGACCGCTCGATCGACTGCATCAT
This sequence comes from Casimicrobiaceae bacterium, assembly GCA_039934535.1. Taxonomy (GTDB): domain Bacteria; phylum Pseudomonadota; class Gammaproteobacteria; order Burkholderiales; family Casimicrobiaceae; genus CAIWHR01. The sequence continues at coordinate 12,286 of JBDTLY010000025.1, forward strand.
TTCGAATCTTCCGGGCGACCGGCCGGCTGCGGGGCCGCCGCTGGGCGGGGCCCTTCAGATCAACTGACGGAATTGTCTCGCGGCGCGCGCAGCGTGCGGTCGAGGATCAGCAGCATCGCCGCCGTCGCCCCCCAGATGTAGCGATCGCCATAGGGAATGGCCCAGAAATCGCGGCGTAGCGCGCCCAGCATCCGGAAATGTCGCTGCTGGTTCGCGGGATCGAGCACGAACGCGAGCGGCACTTCGAAAATGTCGGCGACCTCGATGGGGTCGGGTGTCAGCGCGAACGGCGGCTCGACCCAGCCGACGACGGGCGTTACGCGATAACCGGTCACGGTTTCGTACTCCGACAGGTGACCGAGGACCGCGACACGGTCCGCCGGCAGCCCGACTTCCTCTCTCGCCTCGCGCAGCGCCGCCGCGTCCGAAGACGCATCGTCCGGCTCGACGCGCCCTCCCGGAAAACTGATCTGGCCCGGATGATCGGGCAAGTCCACGCTCCGTTGCGTCAGCAGGACCTGCAAGCCTTCGGGCCGGTTGACGAGCGGAACGAGCACCGCTGCGGCCTTCGGCGTGCCTTCGCGGCCGGGCAGGCGGAAACCATCCGAGAGATTGCGTGCCGACGGCGGAGCAGGGCGCGCGAGGGCCTGCATCAGCCAGGTGCGCTGGTCGTGGGGCGGGAGGCGGAACAGGGGGAGAGGCATGAGCGAGCGGGGCGGAGGCCGCGCATCGAATCAATACGGCCAGTCTGACAAGCCGCCGCTCGAATTGTACGCCGCGAGGTGCGGGCTCCTAGAGGACGAGCTTGCCGCCGACGATTGCCAGCAACGACGCGAGACCCGAGCGCAGCACGCGCTCCGGGACGCGCGCCGACAGCAGGCTGCCGAGCCAGATGCCGGGCAGCGACCCGACGAGCAGCGATCCCAGCAGGGCCCAGTCAACCGTGCCGAGGCGCGCATGCCCAAGTCCGGCGACCAAGGTCAGCGGCACCGCGTGCGCGATGTCGCTGCCGACGATTTCGACAGTCGACAATCGCGGATAAAGAAAGAAAAGCGCGGCAACCCCCAGCGCGCCCGCACCGACCGACGACAACGTCACCAGCACGCCGAGCACGAATCCAACCATGATCGTGAGCGGTCCGAGCCAGCGCTCGCGCCACGCGCCGGCGGCGAGCCGCCCCCAATCCTGGATCCGCTGCTTGAAGAGGATCGCAAGTGCGGTAAGGATCAGCGCCACGCCCAGGCTCTGCGTCACGATGCGCGACAGCGCCGCGTGATCGAATTGCGCGAAGGTCAGGACGCCGATGGTGAGCAACGCGCCGGGAACGCCGCCGCCGGCCAACCGGCCGACGATGTCCCAGCGTACGTGGCGCCGGCGCGTGTGCACCGCGACGCCGCCCGCTTTGGTGATCGCCGCATACAGCAAATCCGTGCCGACCGCCGTGGCGGGCGCGACGCCGAGCAGCAGGACGAGGAGCGGCGTCATCAGCGAGCCGCCGCCGACGCCTGTCAAACCGACGATGGCGCCGACGGCGAACCCGGAGACCGCGTACAGCAGATCCATCGGAAATGGGGCCGGTCGACGCCGGTCAGCGGATCAATCCCGCGCCGACGGTTCCGTTGGTGGCTTCGTCGATCAGGATGAAGGCTCCCGTCGCGCGATTCTCCGTGTAGCGGTCCGCGAACACCGGTTGCGCGAGCGTCAGCGTGACGTCCCCGATGTCATTGCGCGCAAGCGTGGCCGGCGCCGGCACCTTCGTCTGCGTCGTCGTGCTCCAGAGGTGGTCGATGCGAACGATGCTGGCGCGGACCTCGCGCGTCGTGTGCCGCAGCAGGTAGGCACGCCGTGGATCGAGTGACGCGTCGGCCAGCCAGCAGACGGTCGCGTCGAGGCGCCGGGTGGTCGCGGGCGCCGCGTCTTCGCGCACCAGCATGTCGCCGCGCGAGACGTCGATCGCGTCGGCCAGGACCAGCGTCACCGCCGCGTGAAGGCCGGCGCGCGCGAGCGGTCCGTCGTACGTGCGGATCTCGCGCACCTTGGTCGTCGCGCCCGACGGCAGCGCGGTGACGCGATCGCCCACCGCGATGGCGCCCGATTCGATGCGCCCCATGTAGGCGCGCGGCGATGCCGCCGTCGGCCGGCTGACGTACTGGACCGGGAAGCGAAAGGGCGCCGTCGCCAGCGTCTCCGGCACCTCGGCGGTTTCGAGGATCTGCAGGAGCGTCGGGCCGTCGTACCAGGGCAGGCGCGATCCGCGGTCGACGATCATGTCGCCCTCGAGCGCCGACATCGGCACGAAGCGCACGTCGCTGATGCCGGTACGCTGCGCAAAGCGCTTGAAATCAGTGACGATGTTGTCGTAGGCGCCCTTCTGCCAGTCGACGAGATCCATCTTGTTCACAGCGACGACCAGATGCGGAATGCCGAGGAGGTGCGCAATCGTCGCATGCCGCCGCGTCTGCATGACGACACCGTGCCGCGCGTCGACCAGCAGGATGGCGAGGTGCGCGGTCGACGCCGCCGTCACCATGTTGCGCGTGTACTGGTCGTGACCCGGCGCGTCGGCGATGATGAACTTGCGCAGCCCCGTCGCGAAGTACCGGTAGGCGACGTCGATCGTGATGCCTTGCTCGCGTTCGGCGATAAGCCCGTCGGTGAAGAGCGACAGGTCGAGCGCCTGCCCGCGCCGCCGCGACGTGCGCTCGATGGCCGCGAGCTGGTCGGCGAGGATCGCTTTCGTGTCGTACAGGAGGCGGCCGATCAGCGTGCTCTTGCCGTCGTCGACACTGCCGGCGGTGAGGAAGCGCAGCACGCCGTGGTCGAGCACATCCGGATGGTCCATCGCCGACATCAGAAATATCCCACCTTCTTGCGCAGCTCCATCGAGGCGTCGTTCGTCTGGTCGTCGAGGCGGGTGGCTCCGCGCTCGGTGATCGTCGTGGCGGCCGTTTCCGCGATGATCGCGTCGAGCGTGGCCGCGGTGGACGCAACGGGCGCCGTGCAGGTGATGTCGCCGACGGTCCGGAAACGAACGGAAACGTTCTCGACCACCTCGCCGTCACGCGCCGGCGTGAGCGCCATCACCGAAACGAGCGCCGTGCCGCGACGGACGACCGGCCGCGTGTGCGCGAGGTAGATCGACGGCACCTCGAGCCGCTCGCGGGCGATGTATTGCCACACGTCGAGCTCGGTCCAATTCGAAATGGGAAACACGCGGACGTTTTCGCCAGGATTCGTGCGCGCGTTGTAGAGGTTCCACAGCTCCGGCCGCTGGTGCTTCGGGTCCCATTGGCCATGGGCATCGCGAAAGGAAAATATCCGCTCCTTGGCGCGAGCCTTTTCCTCGTCGCGGCGCGCGCCGCCAATGCAGGCGTCGAAATCGTATTCGGCGATCGTGTCGAGCAGCGTGACCGACTGGTGGGCGTTACGGCTTTCCGCCGGGTGCTTCAGGACGACGCGGCCCGAGGCGATCGAGTCCTCGACCGACCGGACGATCAGG
>JBDTLY010000026.1:0-15634 GCA_039934535.1 Casimicrobiaceae bacterium
CGATTTCCTGCTTGCTGGCTCCATTATTGCTGGGGATAGCCTGCACACATTTCAAACCTTCGCACGATGAATCAGCAGCGAAAACGTCGCTTTTCACTCACCCGCCACAAGCGCTCGCTATGGGCGCTGCCGGCGTTTGGCGCGCTGATGGTCGCCGCGTTGTGGGGGGCGCAGTGGTATCAATTGCGGGCGACCGAGCAGGCACTGCTGACTTCCATCGCACAGGACACCGAGCATTACGCCGCTTCGTTCGAACAATTCGTGACGCGAATGATCAAGGACATCGACCGGGCGGCGCTGCTCGTCAAGTTTGAGTATGAGCAACACGGGGAGCACGACCTGGCGCGTCTCATGCGCGCGGGCGTCGTGGAGGGCAGCGGCGTCGCGCAAGTCAGCATCATCGATGCCAGGGGAGACCTGCTCGCCACCAACTTTCCCAGGGCATGGACCAATGTGGCCGACCGGGCGCACTTTCAGCTGCATTCCGCACAGGACACCGGCCTTCTCGACATCAGCAAGCCGATCCGCCAGCGCGCGACCGGCAATACCGTCATCCAGTTCACCCGACGACTGAACAACCGCGACGGGTCGTTCGCGGGCATCGTATTGCTCTCGCTGTCGCCCGAGCAGATCACCGAGTTCTACGATGAATCGGACCTTCACGCCTATGGCAGCCTCGGGCTCGTCGGCCTCGACGGGACCGTCCGCGCCCGCCGCGTCGGAAGCGAATCGACGACGGTTGACGACGGGAGCGGCGCGTGGGTCGTCGCGCGCGCGGCCTTGAATCCGAAGGGATTCTTCGAAGCCACCAGCGCCGCCGATGGGGTGGCGCGGTTCGTTGCCTACCGCAGGCTCCCGGAATATCCGTTCGTCGTCACGACGGCGCAGGCACGCGACGAGGCCCTGGCCGGATTCCATCGGAACCGCGCCACTCGGCTGGCTCTCGCGGTTGCCGCCACCGCCGCGATCCTCGCCTTTTTCGCCGTGGTCACGGTCCTCGCGATACGGCTGCAGCGCCACCGGCGCGAGTTGAAGGTGCAGCATCATTTCCTCCAGACGTTGCTCGACAACGTGCCGTCCGGCATCTCCGTGCGCTCCATGCGGCCGCCGAACGTCGGCCGCTTCGTGGTGTGGAACGAAGCGAACGAAGCCTTGTTGGGCATCAAGGCGGGGGATGCGCTCGGAAAAACCGTCGACGAAGTCCTGCCGCCCGAGGCTGCCGCGCGCGTGCTCGAACTCGATCGCACGCTGCTCGCAAGCCCGATGGTGCAGGAGATCGTAAACGTCGGCGACATCGGTCCCCGCAGGCGCCGGACCCTCCATTTCGTCCGCGCGCCCATTTTCGGCGCCGACGACGAGGTCGATTACATCATTTCGAGCGGCACCGACATTACCGGCGATCAGGCGCGCAGCGATGAATTGCGCCTGGCCTCCAAGGTGTTCGAGACGACGGTGGACGGCATCATGCTGACCGACGCCGACGATCGCATCATCATGGTCAACTCGGCATTGTCCAGGCTCACGGGATACGCGGCGGAGGAGTTGCTGGGCAAGACCCTGGCGGAATCCTCGTTCCGGCCGATCGACCTCGCGGAGTCGGACGCACGGATGGCCCAGCTGAATGACCAGGGATTCGTGACCGGCGAAGTTGCGCGCTTTCGCAAGGACGGCACGCCGTTGTCGCTATGGGTCACGGCGACCACCGTGCGCGACGCCGGCGGCACGATCACGAACTACGTGCGCGTGTTCACCGACATTTCGCTCCTGAAAGCAACGCAGGAGAAGCTCGAGCAGCTGGCGAGCTTCGACCCGCTGACCGGATTGCCCAACCGGCGCCTGCTGCAGGACCGCCTCGGCCGGGCGCTGCTTCGCGCCGAGCGCAACAAGAACCGGATGGCGCTGATGTTCATCGACCTCGACAGGTTCAAGAAGGTCAACGACACGCTTGGCCACGACATCGGCGACTTGCTGCTCCGCGGCGTCGCCTCGCGTCTGCAGAAATGCATCCGCGCGAGCGACAGCGTCGGACGCTTCGGTGGCGACGAATTCGCGATCGTCCTCGAGGACACCGCCGTTCCGAACGACGCCAAACGCGTCGCCGAACGCATCGTCGCGTCGCTGGCCGAACCATTTCACTTGAATGGTCACGCCGTGCGGACGGCGGCGAGCATCGGCATCGCGTTCTATCCGACGAACGGTATCGATGCCGCGACGCTGCTCAGGAACGCCGACATGGCGATGTACGAGGCCAAACGGTCCGGCAGCAATCGCTTCGAGTTCTTTTCCGATGGGCAGGCGGAAATGGCGCCCGTGCTGTAGCTGCCATGGAGCACCAAATTGGTGCGGGGGCCTTTGTGTGTCAACGCACCGACCGCGCCGGGGCCTGAGGCCACCCTGCAAGTCGATCCGTGTTGCCGGCGGAGGGTTTCGCGTCGAGCCGGGCCGCATCTCGCCGACCCGCTGCCGACGCTTGGTATCAAACAGCGGTTGCAATGAAAACTGAACCTCCCGCGCCCGGACTCCGCGCTCCCTTGCGTTCATCGGCCGTCGAAGACGCCGCCACGCTGCGCGAAAAGCTGCGCCTGGCGCAAGCGTCGCTGCGCGAGGCCGAGGCGCGGCACCGCGCCCTCATCGAGTTGTCGTCCGACTGGTTTTGGCAGCAGGATGCAAACCTGCTCTTCACGGAAGTCAGCGGCGGCTCGCGCAGTAGCTCCGTGCTGCGGCCCGCGCAGGACATCGGCAAGGCGCGCTGGGAGCTGCCGCTGTCGGGCGTGAACGACGACGCGTGGCGGGCGCACAAGGCGACGCTTGCCGCGCGCCTCCCGTTTCGCAATTTCGAATTCAGCCGCGTCGGCCTCAACGGCGAAGTGCGCCATGTGAGCATCAGCGGCGCGCCGATGTACGACGCCGACGGCCAATTCACAGGATATCGGGGGGTCGGCTCCGACCTGACCGAGCGCAAGGAAGCCGAGCGCATCCTTGCCCTCGAAAATAAAGTGGCTCATTGCCTTGCCGGCGACGACGAGATTCTTCCCGTCATCACCGACGTCATTCGCGCCGTTTGCGAATCCCAGGGATGGAATTGCGGCCTCTTCTACCGTGCCGACGAGAAGACCGGCCTCCTGCACCTCAACACCTCCTGGGGCGTGGCCACGCCGGCCATGGATTCGTTCCGCAAGGCGACGCATGGCGTCGCGATCCCCCGCGACAGCGCCGTTTCGGGCCGCGTCTGGCGATCGAGGCGATCGCTGTGGGTCGACGACGTCACCGCGTACGCGCCCCCCCCGCTCCGCGAGTTGATCGTCAACGCCGGCATGCGGTGCGGATTCTCGTTTCCGGTCACGACGGACGAGGGAATACTGGGCACGCTGACGTTCTTCAGCACCGAATCCAGAGCGCCTGACGCCCGTTTGGAGGCGGCGGCAGTCACCATCGGCGCGCAAGTCAGTCAATTCCTGAAGCGCAAGTATGCGGAGGAAGCATTGCGCGAAAGCGAGGCGCGATTCCACAGCTTGAGCGACATGTCGGCGGACTGGTATTGGCAGCAGGACGCCGAGCTGCGCTACACATCGATGTGCAATGGCACCGAGGTCGAAGCCGGCCTCGCACCCGACGCCGATTGCGGCAAGACGCGGTGGGAAATGTCCGGCGCCGGCGACGCGCGATGGGACTTGCACAAGCAGACGCTGGCGGCGCGAAAGCCCTTCGTCGATTTCGAGATGCAGCGAACGTTTCCCGACGGAAGCGTCCGCGACATCAGCGTCAGCGGGACGCCGATATTCGATCCGGTGGGCAATTTCACCGGATACCGCGGAATCGGTCGCGACATCACCCGGCGCAAGCACGAGGCGCGCATCCTCGAACTCGAACACCGGGTGTCGCGCTCCATCGCAGCCGCCGGCGAGGAATCGCCCGTGCTGGAAGAGGTGATTCAGGCGATCTGCGAAATTCTGCAATGGAGCTGGGGAGCGTATTTTCGCGTCGACGAGGGTGCGAACGTTCTGCGCGCCGACTCGATCTGGGCGGCGCCCGCGGAATCGTCCGCCGCTCTCCTTGCCGCGGAGCGCAAGCTCGCAATCGGGCCCGACGACGGCATCGCCGGCCGGGTGTGGCAGTCGGGCCAGCCGCTGTGGGTTCCGGATATCGGCCGCGACGCGCGGATGCTGAACGCCGATGCGGTGCGGGCGGCCGGTTTCCGCGGCAGCTTTGCATTTCCGGTCGTCGCCGGCGGCGCAACGACGGGCGTGCTCCTGTTCTTCAGCCGCGATGTGCGCGAGCCCGACGAAAGGCTGCTGTCCGCCGCGCGGATGATCGGCCGCCAGGTGGGCCAGTTCCTGCAGCGCAGGCAAGCCGAGGATGCGCTGCGCGAAGGCGAGAAGCGGTACCGCGCGCTGACCGAATTGTCGTCGGACTGGTTTTGGGAACAGGACGAGAACCAGCGCTTCACGCGGGTATCGGACAGCGTCGAGAAGCGCTCGGGGGTCAAGGTCGATTCGCTCATCGGGCGTACCCGATGGGAAACAGGCGTGCGCTACGCGCCGGCAGATCGCATCGCGCTCGAAGCCGAGGTCGACGCCCGCCGGTCGTTCAAGGATTTCGCCTGCAGTCGCACGCAAGCGGACGGCGGCGTCCGTCACGTGGTCATCAGCGGCGAGCCGATGTACGACGCGTCCGGTCAATTTACGGGATATCGAGGCATCGGGCGGGACGTCACCGAGCGCCGGAACGCTGACGACCGGCTGCGTTTCCAGGCCATGCTGCTCAATACGGTAGGCGATGCCGTCATGGCTTCGGACATGGAGGAGACGATCTCCTACTGGAGCGCCGCCGCCGAAACGCTGTATGGCTGGACCGCCGAGGAGGCGATCGGCCGCAAGATGCTCGACATGGTCCGGCCCGCGGCACTGCAGCATGCCCACAGCGGAGCGAAATTCGACGTGACGCATGGTGAAGTCTGGCGCGGAGAAAAGGTCGGCCACCATCGCGACGGCACGACGTTTCCAGTTTCGCTGACTTTGGCGCCCGTGCTGGACGAGAACGGCATCCTCACGGGCCTTGTAAGTGTATCGCGCGACATCAGCGACGCGAAGAATGCCGAGCGGCAGATCCGCAACATCGCGCGCCAGCAAGGGCTGATCGCCGCGTTCAGCCAGCGTGCGCTCGCGAGCTCGGACCTCGACACGCTGCTCGACGAAGCGGCCTCGGCGGTCGTCGACGGAATGGCCGCGCCGTTCTGCAAGGTCTTGCAGATCGCTCCCGATATGCATTCGGTCGTCGAACGGGCGGATCGCGGGTTTCACGAACTGGGCGCCGACCGCCACTTTTCCGACGGCGGTACCAGCGCACCGGTGGACTTCGTCCTCAAGAATCTCGAGCTTCTTGTCGTCGACGATTTCGAGCTGGAAACGCGATTCCCGCCATCCCCTTTTCCTGCGCGTCATGGCCTCCGCAGCGGCGCCTACGTCGTCATCGGAGCGAAGGCCAATCCGTTCGGCGTGCTGGCGGTCTACGCGTGGGACGCGGCCCATTTCGATGCCGACAGCGTCAACTTCCTCCAGAGCGTCGCCAATACGCTTGCCACCGCCCTCGACCGCATGGCGGCGGAGCAGAAGGTTGCCTATCTCGCGCAGTTTGACGAGCTCACGGGCCTGCCCAACCGCAACCTGTTTCGCGACCGGCTGACGCTGACACTGACGCAGGCGCAGCGCAACGCCTGGAACGTCGGTGTCATGTTTATCGACCTCGACCAGTTCAAGGACGTCAACGACGCCCATGGCCATGCCGCCGGCGACCGCCTGTTGTCGCAAGTGGCGGGACGCCTGCGCGAATGCGTCCGCGCCGGCGATACCGTCGGTCGCCTCGGCGGCGACGAGTTTGCCGTCGTGCTGTCGGATCTCGCCCGGGCCGACGATGCGAATCTGGTCGCGCAGCAGGTCCTCGATGCGCTGCGGCGACCCTTCGACCTGGAGGGAGCCAATGTTTACCTCACGGGCAGCATCGGCATTTCCCTGTATCCCGCGGACGGCGACGACGCCGAGACGCTGCTGAAGCGCGCCGACGCCGCCATGTACCTGGCGAGGAAGGAAGGCCGCAACAGCTTCCATTTCTATACGGAAGAGCTGAACCTGCGCGCAACGCAGCGCATCGAGCTCGAGTCCGAAATGCGCCGCGCGATCGAGAACGACGAATTCGTGCTGCACTACCAGCCCGAGGTGTCGCTCGACACCGGCCGCATCGTCGGCGTCGAGGCGCTGATCCGCTGGCAGCACCCGGTTCGCGGCCTGCTGCCGCCGGCCGATTTCATCGGCACGGCCGAGGAGACCGGATTGATCGTCCCCCTCGGGCGCTGGGTCGCGCTGAGCGCGAGCAAGCAGGTCGCGCAGTGGCACCGGAGCGGGCATCGGGATTTGTTCGTCGCGATCAACGTGTCTCCGCTCGAAATACGGCGCGGCAACGTGACCGAAGGCATTCGCGAGGCGATCGCGCAATCCGGGCTCGATCCGCGGTACCTCGAGATCGAGCTCACGGAGACGCTCATCATGGATGGCGCGGACACGTTCATCCGCTCGCTCGAGGAGCTCAAGTCCATCGGCGTCACCATTGCAATCGACGACTTCGGCACCGGGTACTCGAGCCTGAGCTACCTCAAGCGATTCCCCGTCGACAAGGTCAAGATCGATCGCATCTTCATCCGCGACATCGTCAGCGAGGTGGACGACGCGGCGATCGTCCAGGCGATCATCGCGATGTCGCATCACCTCAAGCTGCAGGTCACCGCGGAGGGCGTCGAGACCGAGGAGCAGGCGGGATTCCTGCGCCGCTGCCAATGCGACATCGTGCAGGGATTCCTGTTCGGGCACCCCGTCACCGCGGCGCAGATGAGCATCGTGCTCGACAGCCACGGCAGCGTGCCGCTGCTGCAGGGACCGCGCGGCTCGTCGCGCTCGCTGCTCCTGGTCGACGACGAGGAGAACAACCTGCGCGCGCTGAAACGGGTCTTGCGCCGCGACGGCTACGACATCCACACCGCGACCTCGGCGCAGCAGGCGCTGGAGTTGCTCGCCCATACCGACATTGCGGTGATCGTGTCCGACCAGCGCATGCCGGGAATGAGCGGCACCGAGCTACTGGCGCGGGCGAAGTCGCTTTATCCTGCAACCATACGCATCATCCTGTCGGGCTTCACCGACCTTGGAATGATCACCTCCGCCATCAACGAAGGCGCCGTCTACAAGTTCCTCACCAAGCCCTGGGAGGACGAAGCGCTGCGCGAGGACATCCGCGGCGCGTTCCGCCTGCACGAAAAGCAGGGCGCCAGCCACGGAATGCGCTCTTCCACGACGCGCGTACCGGCCTGATCCCCTTCCAATGCGGACGCGCGAGTGCCCAAGGCAGGCAAAAGACGCTGATTTCGGGCCTGGCCGAGGCGCCATGCCGCGCCGGATCCAGCGCCAGGCCGCGCGGGTGCATTGGCACGTCCCTTGCGTACGTGAAGGGTGCGTTCGGGGCAATCCCGCCGGACGGCTGCTCCGGTAGATCATGAATCCCGCCTCGATATCCCCTCTTCGCATCGCGAGCGTTGCACCGCCGGGCGCAACCGCGGCCATCCGCCCGCTCGACTCGCGACTCCGATCGGCATTCGAACATTCGATGTCGGGCGTTGCGCTGGTCGACGCGCAAGGCCGTATCCTGCAGACCAACGCGGCGTTGTCGGACATTCTCGGCCGTCCGGTCGCAGCATTGGCCGACCGGTTCGTCGGCGACCTCGCCGTGCCGGAAGACCGCGCAAAGATCAGCCAGGCGTTGCTCGAATTGGGCGCGCGCGCGCGGCCGGCCGTGCGACTGTTCATCCGCGGCATTCGCCACGATGGCGCTATCGTTTCGATGGACGCCAACTTTTCGGCGTGGTCGGAACGCGGCGCCGACGTCAGGTTTCTCGTGGAAATGCACGACGTGTCGGCATGGCGCAATTCGCAGGACGAGCTGCGCCGGATCCAGACCCAGCTCCTCCAGACGGAGAAGATGGCATCGATCGGACAGCTTGCCGCCGGCGTCGCGCACGAAATCAACAATCCGCTCGGGTACGTCTATTCGAACCTGCACACCCTCGGCGATTACGTCGACGACATGCTGCGCCTGATCGGCGCCTACGAGGATGCCGAGCGTCTCGCCGATGCGTCGGGAACCGCGTGGGACAAACTGCGCGCGGTAAAGCAGGGGATCGACTTCGCGAACGTCCGCGGCGACGTGGTCTCGCTGGTCGCGGAGTCGCGCGAGGGGATCCAGCGCGTGAAGAAGATCGTGCAGGACCTGAAGGAGTTCTCGCACGCGGAGTCCAACGACGAATGGGCGAAGGCCGACTTGCACAAGGGCATCGAATCCACGCTCAACATCGCGAAAAACGAATTCAAATACAAGGCCACGATCGAAAAGGCGTACGGCGACCTGCCGCTCGTCGAGTGCGTGCCGTCGCAGATCAATCAGGTCGTCATGAACATCCTCATCAACGCGGGCCAGGCGATCAAGGAGGATGGGTTGATCCGGATCGCCACGGGCGTCGAAGGCGAAGAAGTCTGGATCGACATCATCGACAATGGCGGCGGCATTTCAAAAGAGGACCTGACGCGCATTTTCGACCCGTTCTTCACGACGAAGCAGGTCGGCATCGGCACCGGGCTCGGCCTGTCGCTTTCCTATTCGATCGTCAACAGGCACCACGGCCGGATCGAAGTCGAAAGCACGCCGGGAACCGGCACGCGCTTCCGGATCCGGCTGCCCATCCGCCAGCCGACGCACTGATCGGCACGACCCTCGCGCGCACCAGCACGATTGAAAACAGCGGACTCCAGGCGATGCCCCACCTCCTCCTAGTCGACGACGAAGTCAACATCCTGAACGCCCTTCGCCGGGTGTGCTGGAACGAAAAGCTGAAGCCCGAAATCAAGGATCTGCGGATAACGACGTTCGAGTCGCCGTTCACCGCGATTGAATTCGCGTCGCACCATCCGGTCGACCTCGTGCTGTCGGATTTCCGGATGCCGGAAATGAACGGCGTCGCGTTCCTGCGGCGCATCCGCGAACTGCAGCCGAATGCGGCGCGCATCATCATCAGCGCGTTCGCCGACAAGGAAGGCATCATCAGCGCGATCAACGACGCGGCGATCTTCCGGTTCATCGCCAAGCCCTGGGATCCCGTCGAGCTCAAGGAAACGATCGGCGCGGCGCTCGCGCACCGCCAGCAGCTGGTCGAGAACCAGAGTCTGGCCGACGAAGCGAGGCTGAAGCGGGGCGCCATCTCGCCGCACGAACTGGCGCTCCGTCAGCTCGAGGCCGAGTCGCCGGGAATCACCAGGGTGCGTTGGGACGAGAACGGCGGCGTACTGCTCGAAAGCTGACGCGTCAGGCCGGACAATGCCGGGAGCCTGACGCTCGCGCATCGCGCACGCCGTGCGCGCTTTCCTTGTGCGCTGGCGCACAGACGTCGCCGGCGCGAACACCCATCCTGTGCGCCTCTGACCGGCCAACATGCGCGCGAATAGTGCACCGCGGGTCGGCCCGCTGTCATCCTTTCGCCATGCCGGTGCGTTATGGACAACACCGAACGACTTCCTTCGCCGCATCCGTCGACGCGAAGTCACGGCTTCGTCCTACATCCCTCTCGGCGATGCTCCTCTTCCGCGGACTCGCTGCCGGCGGTGATACTGGCCGACATTGATTGCCGGCGAGGTATCGCGAGCCGCGGCACCAACCGAATTGGCATTCGCGCCAAGTCCGTTCGAAGCAACACGAAGTTCACCACGGGAATTACCATGCATAAGCAACCAAACGATCACAAACGATTTATCGCGCTCTTTCTCGGCATCGTTGTCGCCGCCTGGAGCGGTTTCGCGCAGGCTGATCCGCCGACGCGCGTCGCACGCGTCGGCTATGTCAACGGGCAGGTCAGCTTTTCGCCCGCCGGCGAAGACGACTGGGTGCAGGCGTCCTTGAATCGGCCGCTCGTGACGGGCGACCGGCTTTGGGCCGATGCCGGCGCACGGGTGGAATTGCAGATCGGCGCCGCGGCAATCCGCCTCGGCCCGCTCACCAGCATCACGCTGCTCAACCTCGACGATCGCGTCGCGCAGTTCCAGTTGACGCAAGGCACGCTCAATGTGCGCGTGCGCCGCCAGAATGCGGATCAAGTCGTCGAAATCGACACGCCGAACCTCGCGTACGTGCTGCGCCGTCCCGGGCAATACCGGATCAGCGTCGATCCGGATGGCCAGGCGACGCAGGTCAGCACCAGCAGCGGCCAGGCCGAGGTGTACGGCGAAGGCGCTTCCTACGTCGTCGACAACGGGATGTCCTATCGCTTTGTCGGAACGGGCCTGCGCGATTACGAAAATCTGGCGGTTCCTGCCGTCGACGAATTCGACCGCTGGGCGCTGGAGCGCGATCGCGCCTACGACAACTCGGCATCGGCGCGCTACGTTTCGCGCGACGTGATCGGCGCGCAGGATCTCGATGCGTATGGCACCTGGCGCGCCGTGCCCGAGTATGGGAACGTGTGGGTACCCACGCGGGTGAGCGCGGACTGGGCGCCGTATCGCGACGGTCATTGGGCCTGGGTCGATCCCTGGGGCTGGACCTGGGTCGACGATGCTCCCTGGGGCTTCGCCGTTTCGCACTATGGCCGCTGGGCCTACATCGGCGGCGGCTGGGGCTGGATTCCCGGCCCGGTCAGGGCGCGGGCCGTGTATGCGCCGGCGCTCGTCGCCTTCGTGGGCGGCAACAACTTCCAGGTGTCGATTTCGTCGGGGCGCGTCGCCGCGGTGGGATGGTTCCCGCTCGGACCGCGCGACGTCTATCGCCCCGCCTATCCGGTGAGCCGCGCGTACTTCAACAACGTGAACGTCACCAACACGGTGATCACGACCACGAACATCACGAACGTCTACAACAACCAGAACGTGACCAACATCACCTATGTGAATCAGCAAGTCGCCGGCGCCGTAGTCACCGTGCCGACGACCGCGTTCGTCCAATCGCAACCGGTCGCACGGGCCGCGATTCGCGTCTCGCGCGACGAAGCCGTTCGCGCGCCGGTCGCCGCGCTCGCGGCCATCGCACCGATGCCGGTCAGCGTTCGCGGCGCCGCGGCGCAAGGCACGAAGCCGCCGCAGCAAGTCCTGGAGCGGCCCGTCGTTGCAAAGAGCGCGCCGCCCGCCGCGCCCGTCGGATTCGCGGCGCGGGAGCGCGCGATGGCGAGCAACCCCGGCAAGCCGCTCGATACGTCCGCGGTCGCCACATTGAAACCGGCGACGCCGGTCGCGGCACCGAAGGTCGCCGTCGTGGCGCCGGCGGCAAAGGCCGGCCCTGTTGCTGCGCCCCCGCGGCAGGCCGCTCCGGCGAACCCGCGCGCCAGGGGAGATGAGAAAGGCCAACCCAAGGCGGTGCCGCCCGTTGCGCAGCCGACCGCGCCCGTTGCGCCGCCCGCGGCTGCTCCGATCGCGCCGCCGCCGGCCGCCACGCCCAAACCGATGCCCGCACCGCCGGAGCAACGCGGCAAACCTGAACAGCGGATTCCGCCGCCGGCACCGGTTGTCGCGCCGCCGCCCGTTGCCCAACCGCCGCAAGTGAAGGCGCCTGCACCCATGCCGGCGCCGATGGAACAACGCGCCAAGCCCGAACCGCGCGTTCCGCCGCCGGCACCGGTTGTCGCGCCGCCGGCGCCTGTCGTCACACCGCCTGCTGCGCGCCCGCCGCCGCAACTGCAACCCGCGCGACCCGAGCCCCCGGCGGCGGCCAAGCCAATGCCGAGTACACCGCCGAAGGGCGAGCAGCGCGGCAAGGACGCACGGCCCGCGGCCGACAAAAAGGGCGACGAGCCCGCGAAGGGCGACGAAGAACCGAAGCGCAAGTGATCGTCCCGCAGTCGATGCACTGAATTGTTGGTCGTTTCCGCAGGATGCGGCGCGCGAAAGGCGCGCCCGTCGTGTCAGGTAGAGTCCGCGCTTTGCTGCCTGACGCATCGATGACCGTGGGCGGCATCGCCGCGGCGCTCGTGATCGCGTCGATCGCGCTGGGCCGGTGCGCGCGCTAACTGCCCGGCCTCTTCAGCCGCAAGCGACACACGCAACATCGGACCATCGGCCGGTTCTCCGTCACTCGGCGACGCGCGGCCTCCACTTTTGGCTTGAACTCGTTACACCGAGGAGTCGGCCACCGCCCACTCTCGCAGGCGCGAGCTTCGCTCCTTGGCTCCGCCCTGCTCGCGCGGGCGTCCTCGGGCCTTGGCTCGCTGCGCTCGCCCGCCTCGTTCAGTCGTCCGCGTACGCGGCATCGACGCGGTCGGCAAAGCGCTTGGCGACGAGCGTGCGCCGAAGCTTCAGCGTCGGCGTGAGGAGGCCGCTGTCGATGTCCCAGGGTTCGCGCATTGCGACGACGCGGCGCACGCGCATCCAGCGCGGGAATGCCGTCAGCTGGTCGTTCGCGCGCTTGACGAGCGCCTTCTCGTCCGTCTCCTGCGTCACCGTGAGCAGGATCGGGAACGGGCGCCCTTCGCCGACCAGCATCACCTGCTCGAACACCGGATCGCGCAGGAGCGCGAGCTCGACGTCCTGCGGCGGCAGTTTTTCGCCATTCGACAGCACGAGGATGTCCTTCGCGCGGCCGCGGATGTAGATCTTCCCGTCTTTCAATTCGGCGACGTCGCCGGTGTGCAGGAAGCCCTCCGCGTCGATCGAAACGCGCGTGGCCTCGTCGTTGCGCCAATAGCCCAGCATCACGCTCGGTCCGCGCACCGCGAGCTCGCCGCCGGCAAGCAGCTTGATCTCGAGTCCGGGCAGCGGCGCGCCGACCGATTCGGGATCGTTGTCGTCGTCGCGATTGACCGAGATGACCGGCGACGCCTCGGTCAGGCCGTAGCCCTGCAGCAGCGGGAGACCGAGGCCTATGAACGTTTGCGCGAGCGCCGGATCGAGCGCCGCGCCGCCGACGACGGCAAGCCGCAACTGGCCGCCCATCTTCGCGAGAATCGGCGTTGCGACCAGCGGACGCAGCACCTTCACGACGACCCGGTCCAGCGGCGAGGCATTGCCGCGCGCGACGCGATACCCGCTCGCAACACACGCATCGAAAAGCATGCGCTTCAATTTCGATTCCGCGAGCGCGCTTTCGATGCGCGAGGCGAACCGCTCGAAGATCCGCGGCACGGCGAACACTACCGTCGGCGCCTGCGCCGCGAGATCGTCGGCGATCTGCGCGATGCCGCGCGCATGCACAACGGTCGCCCCCAGCGACAATGGGAGATAGTAGCCGCCGGTGCGCTCGAACATGTGCGACAGCGGCAGCATCGACAGGAAGCGATCCGTGGAATGCGCCATCCCGGTCGCGCGGCAGCCGGCGACATTGGCGAGGATGTTGCCGTGCGACAGCATCACGCCCTTGGGCCTGCCCGCAGTGCCCGACGTGTAGCAGATCGTCGCGAGCGTGGCCTCGGGCAGCGCGGCGACTTCGAACTCCGTCACCGCCGCCGGCAGGAAGTCGTCCGCGGCGACGGCGCCGTCGTCGGCCGCGAGCGCCTCGTCGAGGCGCAGCACGACCACCGGCGGCAGCACGCCCGCCTTGCGCAGTCCGCGCGCGAGCCGCACGTTCTCGACGACGAGGAGCTTCGCCTCGGCGTTCGCCGCGCACCACGCGACATTCTCGGCGTTGTCGTCGACGTAGAGCGGCACGACGACCAGCGCGAGGCCGAGCGCCGCCAGGTCCACCGCAACCCAGGCGGGACTGTTGCGCGCGCACAGGACGATGCGATCCCCGGGCACGATGCCCGCGCGGCGGAACGCCGCCTGCCAGCGCACGATGTCGAGGGCAAGCTCACCTGCCGTCACGTCGCGCCACGCGGCATCGGGACAATGACGGTAAAGCACCAAGCCGGGCTGCGCGAGGTGTTGCGCGAAGAGGTCGGCGATATTGGGCATGGCGGGGATCCTTCGCGATTCTGCCGCCTTCCGCGGCAGCGGTCCATGGACATCGTTCTTGGTTCACGCGGCCTTCGCTATACTTGCCGCCGACGGAGGAATGCCCCCATGGCTGCGATCGCAATCTCGAAAAAGCATCACCTCTCGCACGCCGCCGCGAAGGACGCCGCGCGGAAGATCGCCGACGACCTCGCCAAGCGCTTCGACCTCGAATGCGCGTGGAACGGCGACGACATCGAATTCGAGCGCTCGGGCGTGTCGGGCGCGCTCCACGTGGGCAAGAGCGAAGTGCGCCTCGACTGCCAGCTGGGATTTCTGCTGTCGTGGCTGAAGCCGACGATCGAGGACGCGGTCAACCGCGATTTCGACAAGTACTTCGGCAAGGCCGCCGCAACGCCCAAGCCCAAGCCGAAGGCCAAGCCGAAAGCGAAACGCTAGCGGGCCTCAACGCGCCGCGGGAACGGCGCCCGGGGTTGCCCGCGCGCGCGGCAGCAGCGGATCGGCAAGCGGCATCGTCTCCCCGACCAGCAGCTCTTCCATCAACGCCCGCTCCCGAGTGTCGATGGTCGCGAGGAATTCGGTGGCGTCGCCCATCTTCCGGAACGCGACGAACCCGCGCTCGAGGAAATCCTGCAGCGCGGAGAGCCCGGCCATGCGCGCGGGCTGGCGCATCACCCGCAGTCCGGTGCGCAGGAACGGCTTTTTCACGAATTCGGCGATCCCGCCGCCGATCTCGCCGATCAGCCGGATCTGGCGCTCGCGCTCGGGCCGCTTGCCCGTCCTGCGATAGGCCTTGCAATACTCGGCGACGCTGAATTGGCCGTCGGCGCGCGGCAGCCGCGCGACCAGCGACCGGTCGAGCGTCTGCGACAGCGCATGCAGCTCGATCGCCTTCGCGACGGTCCCCAGCACGCGCTCGGGCAGCATGCGCACCATCATCGGGACGATCCGCGCGAGGTCGGCGTCGCGCTGCGCGAATTCGCCGCTCCCGTACAGGTCCGTCTGGAAGAACAGGATCGCGTCCGCGTACCGGGACTGGGCGGCGAGGTCCTCGTAGGTCATGCGCAGCCTTCGCCCCTGCCACATCGCGACCCGCTGCAGCGCGCCGGCCAGGATCGGGTTGGCATCGCGCTCCGCCTGCAGCCGGGCGACGTGCGCAAGCTCCTGGGCCAGCATCGTCTGCGCCTGGCTCGACGGCTGAGGTGAGGGCGTGGAAGGGGCGGTGGCCATCCACCAGTCTAGCCGAGACCGCCAGCGAAGGACACGAAGGCGCCGTAAGGGTCCCCTCCGGGCAATTAGGTTGTAACGTCTAAACCGGGGGGCTAGATTGTCGAAGCGCGCCGGCCCCCGGGGCTGTTGCAGACTGCGCGCACCCGACCGCAATTCGATGCCCTCACGCCGCACCTTCCTCCTCGCCGGAATCGCCGGCGCGACCGCGCTTGTCGCCGCCGGATGGCTGCGCAGCGGACGCAACGCGCAGGCGGTCGTCGCCGGCACGGCAGGCGCGCCGTCCCTTGTCCCGGACGCGCAGGCCGTCATCGCCGCCGTGACCCCGGTGTTTCTCGACGGGGCGCTCCCATCCGATCCTGCCGCCGCCGCCGCGGCAGCGCGGGAAACCGTCGCCAATGTCGGCATCGCTGTCTGGACGCAACTGCGCAGCATCAACGCCG
>JBDTLY010000027.1:0-15582 GCA_039934535.1 Casimicrobiaceae bacterium
AGCAAAGGCCCGGTGCCCGCCGAATGCGACAGCACTAGCGCGCGCTGCAGTTCTGCCAGACGCGCGTCGTCGATCCTGGTGCGCGCGAGCAGCCCGAAGCCGGTGTTGACGCCGTAGACGGTCTGGCCAGCAGCGACGACACGCTGCACCGTTGCCGCCGCAGCGTCGACGGCAGCTCTCGACGCGGAATCGAGCGACAGATCCTGCGGCGCGGCCCACAGGCGGCGCAGGTCGGCGAGGGCGAGCGCGCCGGGGTGGAGGTTCAACGTGGGCATGGAATTTTCAATCGGCCGGCCGAACGCCGCATTGTGCCCCAGAATGCGCCCGGTTCGCACGCGGGCAGGAAGCCTGATGTCGCCGCGGCGCCGTGATGCGACCCGTGGATTTCTCGGCACCTGGCGCACACGCGACCTCGCGTGCACGCCGCGGGATCATCGGTGGCCGCGCCGCCCTCTTGTCGTGTCGAACACGTTCGCAAATCCTCCCCAGAAGATGTGTGCCATCGTCACGATCGACGCGAGCACGGGGAAGTACAGATAGCGAAAATCGCAGGCGATGCCGACAAGGAAGTGGACGAGAGCATAGAACAGGCCGGCCAGGTAGAGCGTTGCGATCGCGGCCCCCGATGTCGCATGGGAGTCTGGGCGGACGCCCACCCGAAGCCATGTCCAACGTGCGATCGCCAACACGAGCACCGCGAGCGCGCCACCCGCCAGGAACAAGTAGGGACGAAACACGTCGATCGATACCTGCAGGGCGAGGCGACGGACGATGGGATTGGCCCCGGGGGTAAGTCCGAATCGCTCCGCAACGCCAGGCGGTTCGGACGATATGAAGTCAATGAATGGCACACAGTTGAGCGGTCGGTGCGCCCCGAGCATCCAGCCGAAAACGTCTGCCCGGTGTGCCAGATAGGTCAATGGAGAGGACATGACTAGCGCGCGCCATTGCCTGTCGATTGCCTGAGTGCCTTCGGCCGCGAAATCAAATCGGTCTTTGCCCGCCTCGTTGTCAAATTCAAGAAAGTCGATGCGCTCGGGGCTGTACCCCAGGCGGATGTATTCCAGAAAGCGGTCTCGATCAAAACCGGGCCGCGCCGAGAATTCATCAAGCGAAAGGCGCGAATCCCTGTACAGGATGCCGGCGATGTCATATTCCTGAATCAGCTGCACTCCCGTTGTGTACGGTTTTGCGGGAAGACCGACCGCGGTGCTCGTCGTGAGCGCTTCGATCGCCGCGAAGGCACCGAAGAACGCCGCGAGCGCAAGCGCGGGCAAGATCAAGCGCGCAAGTACGCCAATTCCGGGGCGTGCTTGACCGAGCCACCAGGCGTACCCGAGGAGCGGCAAGACCAGGACCATTCCCTGCTGCCGTATGGTCGCCGCCGCACCGAGCAGCATTGCCGCCTCGATCATGTGTCGGGGTTGGAAATTGTCCCGATGCAGAACGGCAAATCCCATGAGAGCGACGTGCCCGAAAAATACGTCCTTCCAGAGGATGCCAGCATAAATGTAGACAATCGGGATGAAGAGTACCGACAGGAACGCACACAGGCGCAGCGCAACGGGTGCCGATGGAACCGCCGCCAGGTTGTAGGTTGCGACGACCAGCAGTGCCTGGCTGATGAGGAGAGCGACATTTGTGCTGCCAAACAACGAGTAGGTCGCCCCAAGGAACAACGAAAAGCTCGGCGGGTTCCAGGATTGATAATTTCGGCTGAAGCCCTCTTCCAGCTGCACGAGGGAGTCGTAGGACATGTGTCCGGGCGCATGTATCGTCATCAGCGCCCACAACGCGAGGGCAACGAAAGCGACGCCCGCAATCCTCCACGTCAAACCCGCCGTCGCTGCCGGCGCGCGCGCCCGGGGCGATTTCAATGCCTGCCTTTTGCGCGCTTTGGAGTGAATGGGCGGAATGCTTCTCTCGGCACCGAATTCACATCGAAATTGATCCACGAGAGCAGCAGCACGATACCGATGATGAGTGCCAATCCGCTGATCATCACGGTGCCGCAGGTTGCGGGCACGTTCGTCTCGTTGGAAAGAATCCAGTGGTAGCCGCCGAAAATGACACCGAATACCGTTGCGATCAGGCCGACCACCATTTCCAGGGACGCGACCGAAAAGTCGCGCAGGAAATAATTGTACGAAATGCGCTTGCCGAAGTTCCGCAGATGTCCGGCCAGAAACGGCAGGATGACCTTCATTATTCGCAGATTCGATTCCTCGCCCTCGTATACCGCGGCCATCGGGATGTCGACGACACGGCAGCGCAGCAGATTCAGGCGGAACAACAGGTCCGTTTCGACGAAGTAGCGACGGCTGATCTTGTCCAGAGGCAGGTACTCGATGACCGAGACGCGAATTGCCGTATAGCCGTTGGTCGGGTCGAAGATGTTCCAGTATCCAGAAGAAGCCTTGCTCATGAATGACAGCACCGCGTTTCCCAACAACCGGCCGACGGGCATGCCCTTCAAGTCCTCCGGGTCGTAAAAGCGGTTGCCTTTGGTGTAATCCGCGCGACCGTCAAGGATGGGCTCGACAATTGCGTGAATGAGACCCGGGTCCATCTGGCCGTCACCATCGATCTTCACGGCAATGTCCATTCCGCTTTGCATGGCGGCCCGGTAACCGGTCATCGTCGCGCCCCCGACGCCCTGGTTCTGTTCGTGGCGAATGACCTGGATTCGCGGATCGCGGCAATTGTCGAGAACGTACTGTCCTGTTTGATCGGGACAGCCATCGTCAACAACATAAATGGTGTCGACTTCCGGACCCATTCTCGCCAACACGTCGAGTATCCGGCTACGCACGCGAAAGCATGGAATGACCACCGCAATCTTGCGTCCGTCTATCACTTTTCGTGTCTCCCGAAGACGCCAAACCGCATGCCCAGGAAGCTGAGCAGTGCCAATCCGGCCTCGATCAGGACCTTGAAGCCGACCATCCATTCCCACTTGTTGCCACCGCTCGCAAGGAACGCGTTGGCCCCCGCGATCAGCGACGTACTGAAGGCGGTCAGCACCACCCACAACAGAATATAGCGCAGCCCCTGTCCGCCGGCCTCCCCCACCCTCCATGCGTCGAAGGTATATCGCCGATTAAGCAAAAAACCGAGGATTGCGGCGCTTCCGCGTGAAACGACATTGCTGACCAGGGGCTCTCCAGTGAGAACGAAAATGATGGCGAATAGCAGCGCGTCGACGGCTATCTGAATTCCGCCAACGACGAGGAAGAGGAGGAATTGGCTGGTCATTTCTTATCCACGACGTTGGTCCGGCGCGGCGAGACCCCCAATGGTGCCCGCGCCAGAAGCGATCATCGCATTCTGCCCCTGGGGGCGCCTTGGCTGCCATGAGCGTTGCACTGCCGGCCTTATAATTGCCTTGATGTCCACGCCCGCCGCCAGTTCGAACGCTCCATTGTCGGCGCACACGCCGATGATGCAGCAATATCTCCGCGCGAAGGCGGAGCATCCGGACAAGCTTCTCCTGTACCGGATGGGCGATTTCTACGAGCTCTTCTACGACGACGCGCAGCGCGCGTCCAAGCTCCTCGACATCACGCTGACCGCACGTGGCGCGTCCGCCGGCGCGCCGATCCCCATGGCCGGGGTGCCGTTCCACTCGATCGAAGGCTATCTTGCGCGCTTGATGAAGCTGGGCGAGTCGGTCGCCATCTGCGAGCAGGTCGGCGACCCGGCGACGAGCAAGGGCCCCGTCGAGCGCAAGGTGCTGCGCGTCGTGACGCCGGGGACGTTGACCGATGCCAACCTGCTGGATGCGAAGCGCGACAGCCTGCTCGTCGCCGTTAACGCGGGCAAGCATCGAACCGGCATCGCGTGGCTCAATCTCGCGTCAGGACAATTCACGCTGACCGAAGTGCCCCTCGCCGAATCCGCGTCGCTCCTGGAGCGCCTCGACGTGGCGGAGATGCTCGTCCCCGACGGCGGGCCGCCCCTACCGAACGGCGGGGTGATCCCCGTGAGAACGCTGCCGGCATGGCAGTTCGATGCCGCCGCCGCGACGCGCTCGCTTGCCAAGCATTTCGGTATGCAGGACCTCGCGGCGTTCGGCGTCGAGGATCGCGACCTCGGCCTGGGCGCCGCCGGAGCGCTGTTCGGCTATGCGGCGGCGACCCAGCAGTCGTCGCTTGCGCACATCCGCGCGCTCGGCGTCGAATCGGCGAACGAATTCCTGGCGCTCGACGCCGCAACGCGCCGCAATCTCGAGATTGCCGAAACGCTGCGCGGCGAGCCCGCGCCCACCCTGCTGTCGCTGCTGGACACGTGCGCGACGACCGCCGGCAGCCGGCTGTTGCGGCATTGGCTCCTGCATCCGTTGCGCGCGCAGGACGCCGCGGCGGCACGGCATGGCGCGATCAGCGCCTGGATGGACGATCCTCGCGCGCGACGCGCGCTGGCCGCGGAACTTGCGCACACCGTCGACATCGAGCGGATCGCAGCGCGCATCGCGCTTGCTTCGGCGCGGCCGCGCGACCTTGCCGGCTTGCGCGATACGCTGTCGCGGCTTCCCGCCATCGACGCGACACTCGCGGGCAACGACGCGCCGCTCACGCGCGAGCTCGCGGCGCGCCTCGCCGTCGATCCGCATTGGGCGGTGCTGCTGACGCGCGCCGTCGCGGCGGAACCCGCGGCGCAGGTGCGTGACGGCGGCGTGATCGCGAAGGGCTACGATGCCGAGCTCGACGAATTGCGCTCGATCGACGACACCTGCGGCGAGTTCCTGGTGGCGCTCGAAGCCCGCGAGCGCGAGCGCACCGGCATCGCGAACCTCAAGGTCGAGTACAACCGCGTCCACGGCTTCTTCATCGAGGTCACCCACGCGAATACGCAGAAGGTCCCCGACGACTACCGCCGGCGGCAGACGCTCAAGAACGCCGAGCGCTACATCACCCCCGAGCTCAAGACCTTCGAGGACAAGGCGCTCTCGGCGCAGGATCGCGCACTCGCCCGCGAGAAGCGGCTCTACGACGAGCTTCTCGCGAGCCTCGGTCCCGCCATTCCCGCGCTGCAGGGTGCGGCAGTCGCGCTTTCCACCCTCGACGTGCTCACGACGCTGTCCGAGCGCGCCGAAGCGCTGAACCTCGTCCGCCCGGAATTCGTCGAGGCGCCCGGCCTCGCGATTCGCGGCGGGCGGCATCCCGTCGTCGAGCAGCAGGTCGACACATTCATCGCCAACGACCTCGACCTCGCGCCCGATCGGCGCCTCCTGATCGTCACCGGCCCGAACATGGGCGGCAAGTCGACCTACATGCGCCAGGCCGCGGTGATCGCGCTGCTCGCCTACTGCGGGTCGTTCGTGCCGGCGGCAAGCGCGCGCATCGGCCCGCTCGACGCGATCCACACGCGCATCGGTTCGGCGGATGATCTCGCGGGCGGACGGTCGACGTTCATGGTCGAGATGACCGAAGCCGCGGCGATCCTGCATCGCGCGACGCCGCAGAGCCTCGTCCTCATCGACGAAATCGGACGCGGCACTTCGACGTTCGACGGTCTGTCACTTGCGTGGGCGATCGCGCACCAACTCGCCGAGAAGAACCGCTGCCTAGCGCTGTTCGCGACGCACTACTTCGAGCTTACCGCGCTGCCCGCGGAGATCGAAGGCTGCGCCAATCTCCACTTCGACGCGGTCGAGCACGCCGACGGAATTGTATTCCTGCATGCGGCGGAAGACGGCCCCGCGAACCGCAGCTACGGCCTGCAGGTGGCGAAGCTCGCAGGCGTGCCCGCGGAGGCCATTCGCCGCGCCAAGGGCTACCTCGCGCGCCTCGACAAGTTCAGCGCGACGGGCGCTTCGCAGGCCGACCTGTTTGCTCCGCCGGGGGTTGCTCCGACGATCGAGGAACCTTTGCCAGCCGACGCGCCCGAAGCCGCGGCGGTCTCCGCGAAGCTTGCCGATCTCGACCCGGACACGATGACGCCACGCGACGCACTTGCGGCGCTCTACGAACTGCGAAAGCTGCTCGGGCGTTGATTTCCGCGAGCGCGGACATCCCTTCGCTCAATGATGGTGGTGGTCGCCCGCGCCATGCACGTGGCCGTGCTCGACCTCTTCCGCGGTCGCCGCGCGCACATCGAGGATCCGGCAGTCGAACCGCAGCCGCTTGCCCGCCCACGGATGGTTGCCGTCGAGGACGACCTTGCCCTCGGCGATGTCGGTGACCGTGAAGACGATGCCGCTCCCCGGCTCGTCATCCTTGTTCGCGAACGCCTCGAACTGCATGCCGACTTCGACTTCCTGCGGCAGGCTGGCGGCGGGCTCGATCTTCACGAGCTCCGGATCGTAATCGCCAAAGGCGTCCGCCGGCTCGACGTCGATCGAGATCGAGTCGCCGATCTTCTTGAGGTTGAGCGCTTCCTCGACCTTCGGCAGCATGCCGGAGTGCCCGCCGTGCAGGTAGGTGATGGGCTCGGACGTCGCTTCGAGCAGCGCGCCGTCGCTGTCGAACAGCTCGAAGGTCATCGTCACGACGGTGTTGGCGAAAATGTTCATCAGGACTCCGAGGGATGGGGTAAGCGGTGCGTCGCCGCCGGCAAGCGTGCGGCCGCGCATGCGTGCCGCGGCCGGGCGCCATTGTAACTGACCGCACCGCTATAATCGCCGGATGCCCGCCGCATCCCAGGAGCTCTCGCGTCCCCCGCTTCTCGGTGGTCGCAGCATCCCGAATTTCCTGCGCCGGTTCTGGCAGAAGGACGCGCTCCTCGTGCGCGCGGCGCTGCCGCGATTTCGCGGCGTCGTGACCGCGCGGCAGCTCGCCGCACTCGCGCTGCGCGACGACGTCGAGTCGCGGCTCGTCGTCCGCGACGGCGCGCGCTGGTTCCTCGCGCAGGGGCCGTTCCTGCGCGCCGACTTCGACGCTCTGCCCGAACGCAACTGGACGCTTCTCGTGCAAGGCGTGAACCTGCATTCCGCCGCGGCCGAGGCGCTGCTTCGCCGCTTCTCGTTCCTTCCGTTCGCGCGGCTGGACGATGTCATGGTGAGCCTTGCCGCGCCCGGCGGCGGTGTCGGCCCGCATGTCGACTCGTACGACGTCTTCCTGCTGCAAGGGGCAGGACGGCGGCGCTGGCGGTATGGCCGCCAGGCGGACCTCACGCTGCGTCCGGGCCTGCCGCTCAAGATCCTGCGGCGATTCAAGCCGCAGCACGACGACGTGCTCGGCCCCGGCGACATGCTCTACCTTCCGCCGTCGTTCGCGCACGACGGCACGGCCATCGACACCTGCATGACCTGTTCGATCGGCTTTCGCGCGCCCGCGGCCAACGAGCTTGCGACCGCGTTCCTCGACTGGCTGCGCGACGGCCTGGCGCTCCCCGGTCGCTATGCGGATCCCGACCTTCGCGCCACCGGCGAACCGGCGCGCATCGGCAAGACGATGCAGCGCCGCTGCGCGGAGATGCTCGCGTCGATACGCTGGGACCGCGATGGCGCGGACCGCTTCCTCGGCGCGTTCCTGTCGGAGCCGAAGCCGAACGTCTTTTATACGCCGCCCGCGCCGATCCTCACGCGCGCGTCGTTCGGGGCCGCGGCACGCCGGCGCGGCGTGCGCCTCGATCGGCGATCGCAGCTGCTCTACGACGACCGACGGTTGTACATCAACGGCACCGCGCAGCAATGGCCGGCATCCGGCGCGCCCCTGCTGCGGCGCCTCGCCAACGAACGCGCGTTATCGAAATCCGCGGTCGCCGCGGCCGCCCCGGCAGCATTCGTCCTGTTGTACGATTGGTACCGCCATGGCTACCTCCATCCCGACGCCGCCTGACGCCGCGCCCGCGCCGAAGCCGCGCGAGGAAACTCTCGTTACGGTGAGTGCACAAGTCGCCGCACTCGACGAGATCGTCGGCCTCGCGCAGCATTCGATCCGCGTGTTCGATTACGACCTGGAAGGGATGGGCTGGAACAGCCAGGCCCGCGCCGAGCGCCTGTCCGCCTTCCTCCGCCGCTCCCGTGCCGCGAAGATCGAGATCATCGTGCACGAAACACGCTGGATCGAGTCATCGTGCCCGCGCCTCATGGCGTTGCTGCGGTCCTTCGGCGACCGGATGACGATCTATGTCACCGGACCGGAGGCGCGCGGCGCATCGGACCCGCTCGTGCTGATCGACGGGCGCCACTTCCTGCATCGCTTCCACATCAATCAGCCCCGCGCGATGCTTGCGATCGAGTCGCCGCACCTGGCCGGCCCGCTGATCAATCGCTTCGAGGAAATCTGGGCGACCGGAGAGTCCGGGCTCGCCGGCACGGTGCTCGGAATCTGATTTGCTTCGGCGATGGCCGCCGTTGTGCGACCACCGATACCATCACAAGGGTGCGCCGATGCGGCGCGCCACTTCGCGGTAATGCTCGATGACCGATCCGAGATCGCGCCGGAAGCGGTCCTTGTCGAGCTTCTCGCCGGTCTTCGCATCCCAGAGCCGGCAGCCGTCGGGCGTGAACTCGTCGCCGAGAACGAGCGGCCCGGAAAGTTCGTCGGTCGGGTGTCCGAATTCGAGCTTGTAGTCGACGAGGTCGATGCCGGCGTCGGCGAAGAGCGGCTTCAGCACGCCGTTCACCTGGTGCGTCAGCGCCTTCATTTCGGCGATTTCGCCCTCGCTCGCCCAGCCCAGCACGCGGATGTGGTCGTCGTTGACGAGCGGATCGTGCAGCGCGTCGCTTTTGAGGAAGAACTCGAAGATCGGCTCGGCAAGCTTCGTCCCTTCCGCGATCCCGTAGCGCTTGGCCATCGAGCCCGCGCACACGTTGCGCACGACGCACTCGATCGGCAGCATCTTCATCGCGCGAACCAGCGATTCGCGCTCGTTCAGCACGCGCACGAAATGCGTCCGCACGCCGGCGGCGGCGAGCTTGCCCATCACGTACGCGTTGATCTTGTTGTTCGTTTCGCCCTTGAGCTCGAGTTGCGCGACCTTTACGCCGTCGAAGGCCGACACGTCATCGCGATAGTGCATCACGAGATGACGCGGGTCGTCGGTCGCGTAGACCGTCTTCGCCTTGCCTTTGTAGAGTTCCTGCCGCTTGTCCATCGTCGCCCCCGTCAAAGTTCCCGCCAGCCGAATCCCGCGTCCTGCTCCGCGATCCCGATCCAGTCATGCGCGCAGCCGAGCGCGCCGGCCAGCGCCGCGCGCGCAAGCTCCCGGGTGTTGTTCTCGCGCGACAGGTGGGCGGCAAAGATGTGGACGAGCTTCGAGTTGTCGAGTCGCGCGAGGAGCGCGGCGGCGGTCCCGTTGTCGAGGTGCCCGAGCCGCGAGGCGATCCGCTTCTTGAGCGGCCACGGATAGCTGCCGTTTTCCAGCATCTCGAGATCGTGGTTGCATTCGAGCACCAGCGCATCGCAGCCGGTGAGGCAGCCCTCGACGTGCGGCGTCGAGATGCCAAGGTCGGTCAGGATGCCGACGCGATGCGCGCCATCGCCGATCACGTACTGCACCGGCTCGCGCGCGTCGTGCGGCACGGGGATCGGAACGATCTCGAGCGCGCCGATCGCGAAGCGCTCGTGGCTGTCGAAACCGTAGATGTGCGTCATCCCTTCGAACCGGTCGGCAACCGAGGTGAGCGTCCCGAACGTCGCCCACACGGCTGTCCCGTGCTTGGCGGCAAACGCCGGCACGCCGCCGATGTGGTCCGAGTGCTCGTGGGTGACGAGGATCGCGGTCAGGTCGCCGGGCGCGAGCCCGAGGCGGGCAAGCCGCGCGCCGGCATCGCGAATGCCGAAGCCGCAATCGACCAGCACGCGGGTCGTGCCCGCTTCGACGACGAGCCCGTTGCCCTCGCTGCCGCTGCCCAGGGAAGCGAAGCGCACCTGGCGCTCCGTTCTATTTCAGCTGGTCCTTGAGGAGCGTCAATATCTTCTCGCCGGTCACGCTCTTGTCCGGCGCTCCGGCGGGATCCTGCACCGTGACAACGCTGCGCGGATCGGACTGCGCGATCGTGATCCGGTACTGCTCGGGCTTCTCGTCCTTGTTCTTCCAGAACATGAGCTTGTTCAGGATGCCTTCGCTTTTCGCCGCGGTCTCCGGATCGGAATAGCGGACGAAGTACTGGCCCTTCGAGCGGTCGCGGTCGACGACGGTGAAGCCGATCCGGTCGAGCGCAAGGCCCACGCGGCGCCAGGCGCGGTCGAAGCTGTCGTCGAGCACGAGCTGGTTGACGCCGTCCGGCGCCTTCTGCAGCAGCGCACGGTCCGGCGCGGCGGTGCCCCCGGGACCGGTTGCGCGCAGCGATTCGTTGGCCTGGGTTTCCGGGACGCCGAAGCGGACCATCAGCCGGCCGAGCCATTCGGCATCGAGGCCCGGATTGGGCGGCAGCACGGCCCACGCGAACGCCGTGGGTGACGAGTTGTCGATCTTCGCGGTCGGCACCTGCTCCATGACCCGGCTTGCCACGTAGATGTCGACGGTCCCGGGATCATTTCCGCGCTCGACGCGGGTGTGAAATTTCTCGCGCTTGTAGGTCGTGTAGAAAAGGTCCGCGAACTTGCCGACGGTGCTGCGGAGAATGTCGGGGGGAAGCTCGGCGCGGTTTTCGGCCCAGTCGGTTTCCATGATGCCGGAGCCGGGAAGCTCTTTCGCGAGCACGAAGCCGTTGTCGAGCCAGAACTGCCGCGTGATGTTCCACGCCTGCTCGGGCGTGGACTTCACCTGCAGCCAGCGCTCGTTGCCCGCCTTGACGATTTTCGCGTCGGCGATCTGGTTGGGCGCGATCTGGTCCGGACCCTTCGGCTTCGTCGCGTCTCGCGCGGCAAGTCCCGACGCGGTCGACACGTTGTAGCGGTCGTCGTACTGCGGCGAGCGGAGGTCGGGCGGAATCTCGAGCGACGGGGTCGTGCTGGTCGACTTGTAGTCGATCTTCTTCCCGATCGAGGTCGTCGTCGTCTCGCATCCGGCAAGCGCGAGGGCCGTCAGTGCGACGGCGAGAATGGGCTGCAATGGCTTCATGCGGGAACTTTCGAAGAGGCGAGCACGCCGGCGTCGCGGAGCGCGGCGCGGACGGTCTCGTGAAACTGCGGCGACAAGGGAACGAGCGGTAGCCGCAGCACGTTGTGGATGAGGCCCATTTCGGCAAGCGCCCATTTCACGGGAATCGGGTTGGCTTCGACAAAGAGGCGGCGATGAAGTGGCAGCAGGCGGTCGTTGCATGCCCGCGCGCGGACGATGTCGCCCGCGAGCGCCGCCGTGCACATCTCCGACATCAGCTTCGGCGCGACGTTCGCGGTGACCGAGATCACTCCGTGGCCGCCCAGGAGCATCAGCGGCAGCGCGGCGAAGTCGTCGCCGCTGTAGACCGCGAAATCGCGCTTGCCGGCGGCGCCGAGGGCGCGCAAAAGCTCGCTGCACCGGCCGAGGTCCGCCGTCGCGTCCTTGAGGCCGACGATGCCCGGCACCTGCGCGAGGCGCAGCACCGTTTCGTTGGCGAGATCGGCAACGGTGCGGCCCGGCACGTTGTAGAGAAACATCGGCAGGTCCACCTTTTCCGCGATGGTCCGGAAATGGAGGTAGAGCCCTTCCTGCGTGGGCTTGTTGTAGTACGGGACCACTGACAGGCAACTCGCGACACCCGCGCTCTTCGCGTAGGCGGTGAGTGCGACGGCTTCGGCCGTGGAATTCGCGCCGGTGCCGGCGATGACCGAGATGCGCCCGCGCGCGAACTTGACCGCGGATTCGATCAGCACGCAATGCTCGTCGACGTCGACCGTCGGCGATTCGCCCGTCGTGCCGACGATCACGATCCCCGCGGTGCCGTTCGCGGCGTGAAAATCGATCAGCTTGCCGAGTGCGGGGAGGTCGAGGGAGCCGCCTTCGACCATCGGCGTCGCGATTGCGACGATGCTGCCGGTCAACATGGAGAAATGCCCGGAAAAGACGCGATTTTACCGCATTCGACCGGCGGGCGCCTGCAACGGTTCAGTCTGCCGGACAGGCGGGCGGGAGCACGGGAGGCCACGCCCGCTTGCGGCCGACGGCGGCGATGCGCTGCACGACGGCGTCCCGGCCCTCGCGGGTGACGCGGCCTTCTTCGTAGGCGACAACTTCAAGGCGGCCCGCGACGATACGCAGCAGTTCCCCCGGCTCGAGGAGAAATGCGGGATTGGCGGGTCGGCCGAATGCCTCGTTGCCGCGCGCGAACGTCTCGTAGAGCAGCGCGCCTTCGTCCGCCAGGGCGGCAAGGAGGTGAGGGAAGAGCGGCCGATGCAGGTAGTTCGTGGCCACGATGGCGTCGAAGCGAGCGCCCGCGAGCGGCCACGCGCCGGACTCGAGGTCAACGGCGGCGGTCTCCACGCCCGGCGCGCCCGCAAGTGCTGCGAGCGCCACGGTGTCGCGGTCGACCGCGAGCACGCGGCAACCGCGCTCACCGAACCAGCGCGCGTGGCGGCCCTGTCCGCAGGCGAGATCCAGCACACGCGCACCGGAAGGAATGAGGCACGCATGACGGACGATCCACGGCGACGGCGAGAGCGCCTGTATCGAATGGCCGGGCGCGGACGTGTTCATCGACCCTTCCCGCGCGACGCCGCCGGCACGTCGACCTGCGCGAGCTCGCGCATCGCCTCGTCGTGCAGCCACGCGACGAATGCCTTGACGTCGGCACGTTCGGTGGCGTGCGGGGCAACCACGGCGTAGTAGCCGCGCGCGGACTCGTAGCGTTTCGGAAACGGCGCCACCAGGCGGCCGTCGCGCAGGTGCTCGACGAGGAGCGGCACGCGGCCGAGCGCGACGCCCTGCCCCGCGACCGCCGCCTGGATCACCTGGTCGTAGAGCGTGAAGCGCAACGACCCGGCAGGCTTCAAGCCGGGCTGCCCATTCGCCATGAGCCAGACGCTCCAGTCGAGCCACGGCGTGCGCCCCTCGGGATCGTCGAGATGCAGGAGGACGTGGCGCGCGAGGTCGGCCGGGCTCGAAAGCGGCGTGCCGCCGCGCCGGACGAGCTGCGGGCTCACGACGGGCATCATCCGCTCGCCGAAGAGGCGCACTGCGCCTTCCGGCGTCTTCGCATCGGGCAGGTAGCGCACGGCGATGTCGACGTCGCCGCGGCCAAGGTCGACGAGGCGGTCGTTGGCCGAAATGTAGACCTCGATGTCCGGGTGGCGGCCGCGGAATTCCGCGAGTCGCGGGATCACCCACAGCGAAGCGAACGAGACGGTGGTCGACAGCGTGAGGCCCGGCGCGCGCACGGCGCCGCGCGCGGCGTCGGCGGCCGTGGCCAGCGCATTCAGCGCGGCGACGACATCGCGATGGAACGCAGCACCCGCCGGCGTGAGCGCCAGCGCACGATGGCCGCGGATGAACAGGGCCACGCCAAGCGCTTCCTCCAGCGCCTGGACCTGCCGCGACAGGGCGGACTGCGTCACGAAGAGCTCCTCCGCCGCGCGCGTGAACGACAGCAGCCGCCCCGCCGCCTCGAAGCCTTTGAGGAAATCGAGCGACGGCAGGGCCCGCAGCCCCCTATGCATGCGTGCAAGTCATGCGAATCATTCCTATTCACCGTTTGAGCGGCAGCCACACCAAGGTCATACTCTACTCCGTCACCCAATCAAACCGGGTGGCGCAAGCGAAGCCGCATCGCCTTCCGGGCATCGTCCTTCGCATGCATTATACGCATTACAAGGAGACTGCAATGGCGTGCAATGGATACGAAAACGTATGGGACCTGACTGCCGGCGAGCTCATGCAACTCGACGGCGCGCGCGGCACGACGCTGCGCGTGACGCGCGGCGTGCTGTGGATCACGCTGCAGGACGATACCCGTGACGTGATCGTTGCCGCAGGCGACGCCTTCACGATCGACCGCGACGGCCTGACGCTGGTCGAGGCGCAGGACGCCGCCACGGTGTGCGCGATGGCCTTGCATGCGCTCAACGTGCGCCGCGGCCCCGGCCGCCCAAAGTTCGCCGCGCGGATCGCCGCATGGCTATCCTCGGTCGGCGTCGCGGACTTCGAGCGCCGCTCCGCGCCCTACTATTGAGGCTCGATTACCGAGCGCGCCGGATCAGCAGGGCGGATAGGGCGAGCAATGCCGCAAGGAGCGCCAGTGCCTCGCGATCGGGCACCGGAACGGGGCCGGCACGATGTAATCCGGCGTGACGATATTGAGCGATGCGAAGGCCGGCGTCGCGATCAGCGCCCGCTTGCCGGCGGTCGATGCGTTGGGCAAGTTGGCCGGGAACGAATAGGTCCGCGTGGTCGCGCCCTGCGAACTCGTCAGCGCATGCCCCAACAGGAAATTCTGGCCATTGAATCCAAAGGCCTCGTGCAGCTCGACGAACTGCACCATG
Source organism: Casimicrobiaceae bacterium (assembly GCA_039934535.1). GTDB lineage: Bacteria > Pseudomonadota > Gammaproteobacteria > Burkholderiales > Casimicrobiaceae > CAIWHR01. The sequence continues at coordinate 14,289 of JBDTLY010000027.1, forward strand.
CCGTCAGGGCTCGAGTAGAGCTCGTCGATCACGAGCGTGTGAAACGATGCCTCGGCGCGTCCGCCGCCGGCGAGCGCGAACGCCGCCGCGAGGAATGCCACGGTCTTCATCCGGATCGCGGTTTCCGCCATGCGCATCGTGACCTCGCCCGCCTGCGGATGTCGGGCGAATGCCTCCCGGCGAGACTAACACGCTATCGGCGCCGCGCATTCCCGCGCGTCTGTGTCAAAATTTCCCCGGAGCGGCCGCCGCCGCGACAGGGAACGCGATGGATCAGGTCACGCCGTTGGTCGAGATCGCTGCAGGCACGCTGCCGCTCATTGCATCGCTGCTGATCCACGGCGTCGGCATGTTCCTCGTGCAGCGTACGTTCCGGACGCACGGCATCCGAGTCTTCACCTCGGGCAAGCACGAGCAGATGTTCCTGGCCGGGATGATCGTCGTGTTGCTGACCACGCACCTCGTCGAAATATGCGTGTGGTCCGCCGCACTTGTCCTGGTCCAGGCGGTGACGGGATTTCGCGACGCGTTCTACTACGTCGCCGGCACCTACACGACGCTTGGCTACGGCGAGGGCACGCTGCCAAAGGCGTGGCGGCTGCTCGCCCCGATGATCGCGATCTCCGGCCTGTTTGCCTTCGGCTGGACGACCGGCGTCCTGCTCAATCTCATGTCGCAGGCGGCTGTGCTAAATGCGGCGCGGGATATCGCGGCATCGGCCGCGAGCAAGCGCACGCCGAAATCCTGACAGCGCCCGATCAGCTCTTCGCGAACGTGATCTCGCCCCCGGCGGCGCCAATTTTCACCATGGCGCCCGGCTCGAACTTGCCCGAGAGGATCTCCTTCGCCAGCGGATTCTCGATCTGCTGCTGGATCGCGCGCTTCAACGGCCGCGCGCCGTAGACCGGGTCGAATCCCGCCGCCGCAACGACCTTGAGCGCGGCATCCGAGATCACGAGCTTGATCTCGAGCTTCGCGAGCCGCGCCTCCAGCGCCTTCAGCTGGATCTTCGCGATGTCCGCGATCTGCGCTTCGCCAAGCGGCTGGAAGACGACGATCTCGTCGATGCGGTTGACGAATTCAGGCCGGAAATGGCCCTTGACCTCGGCCATCACCGCGATCTTGATCAGCGCCTGGTCCGAGCCGTCGTCGGTCATCTGCTGGATCTTGTGCGATCCAAGGTTCGACGTCATCACGATCACCGTGTTCTTGAAATCCACGGTGCGGCCCTGGCCGTCGGTCATGCGGCCGTCGTCCAGCACCTGCAGCAGCACGTTGAACACGTCCGGATGCG
>JBDTLY010000028.1:0-15209 GCA_039934535.1 Casimicrobiaceae bacterium
CCCGTCCTGCAGCCACACCTGGTCGCAGAAGGTGTCGATCAGTTCGGCGGAGGTGTTTGCCATCAACCTCAGACGCCGAAGCGATAGCCTTCGTGCGTCAGGAGCCAGCGCTTGATCGCGAGCGGATCGCCGTCGGTGGCGTTCATGAAGCCGCCGAGCGAGCCCAGGCTGCCGACGACGCGATGGCAGGGAACGACGAGCGCGATCGGATTCGCCCCGCATGCCCCGCCCACCGCGCGCGGCGCCGAGCGCACGATGCGCGCGATCTCACCGTAGGTCCGCGACTCGCCGACGGGAATCGCCGCGATGGCATCCCAGACGCGGCGCTGAAACGGCGTCCCGCGCGGCGCGAGCGGCAGGGAAATGCGGTAGCGCGGGTCCGCGAAATAGCGTTCGAGCTCTTTCACGGCGCGCTTCGCCACCGGATCGGCGGGCGCGGCCTTGCGCTCGCTGCGCGAAAGATATTCGATGCCGGTCACCTTGCCGTCGGCGGTGCGGATGCCGAGCACGCAGAAAGGCGTCCTCATTTTCGCGGCGTACTGCGACGGCGTCTTCATGGATGCGCTCCTCGCGGGGTCGTCCCGTCAGCCCATCTTCATCTGCTGCGGCAGCCAGGTTACCAGCGCCGGGATGAACCAGATCGCGAGCACCGCGCCGATCATCAGCCAGAACATCGGCAGCGCGTTTTTCGCGATCCACGTGATCGGCTTTTTCGTCATGCCCTGCAGCACGAACAGGTTGAATCCGACCGGCGGCGTTATCTGCGCCATCTCGACCACCAGCACGAGGAAGATGCCGAACCACAGGAGGTCGATGCCCACCGCCTCGACCGAGGGCAGGATGACGCCCATCGTCAGGACGATCATCGAAATGCCGTCGAGAAAGCAGCCGAGAACGACATAGAACAACATCAGCGCGACGACGAGCGCGAAGGCGGACAGGTGAAGGCCGCCGATCCACTCGGCGAGGTGGCGCGGCAGGCCGATGTAACCCATGGCGAGCGTGAGGAACGCGGCGCCGGCGAGGATCAGTGCGATCATGCAGTAGAGCCGCGTCGCACCCATCAGGCTGTCGGCCAACGTCTTGCGGTTGAGTGATCCCTGCAAGGCGGAGATCACGAGCGAGCCGACGACGCCGAACGCTGCGGCTTCCGTCGCGGTCGCGACGCCGGCGTAGATCGAGCCCAGCACGAGGCCGATCAGCAGGACGATCGGAATGAGGTGACGCGACGCGTGCAGCTTTTGCGCCAGCGTCGTGCGCTCGGTGGCGGCGGGAATCTTTCCGGGATGGAGCAGCGCCCAGACGACGATGTATCCGGAGAACAGCGTGGCGAGCATGATGCCGGGAATCACGCCGGCAATGAAGAGCTGCGCGATCGACACGTTCGCACTCACGCCGTAGACGATCATGATGATCGACGGCGGAATCAGCAGCCCCAGCGTGCCGGCGCCCGCGAGCGTGCCGATCGTGATGTCCTCCGGGTAGCCGCGCGCCTTCAATTCGGGCAACGTCATCTTGCCGATGGTCGCGCACGTCGCGGCGGAGCTTCCGGAGACCGCCGCGAAGATCGTGCAGCCGATGATGTTGGTGTGGAGCAGGCGGCCCGGCACGCGCTCGAGCCACGGCGCGAGGCCGCGGAACATGTCGTCGGACAGGCGCGTGCGGAACAGGATTTCCCCCATCCAGACGAAGAGCGGCAGCGCGGTCAGCGTCCAGGACGACGCCGAGCCCCAGATCGTCACCGCCATCGCGTCGCCGGCCGGGCGCGACGAGAAAAGTTCCATGCCGATCCACGCGACGCCGGCGAGCGCGAGCCCGATCCACACGCCGCTGCCGAGCAGCAGGAACAGCGTGACGATGAGGAGAGTGGTGATCAGCGCGTCCATCGCGGTGCCGCAACAAGTTTATTCATTGTGTAGTGCTTCGGCGGGCGGCGCGTGCGCGCGTTTCCCCCGCCATTCGAGGACGAGCGAGTCGACGAGCGCAATGGCGAGAACAAGGCTCCCGAACGCCATCGTCAGCTGTGGAATCCACAGCGGCGTCGCGTCGTTGCCGGTGGAGATGTCGTTGAAGTCCCACGACTGGAAGGAGACCCTGGCGCTGTAGTACGCGAAGGCGGCGGCGAGCACGGAACTGGCGGCAAGCGCCCACAGTTCGAGCCCGCGGCGCGCCTTGATGCCGACGTGCTCGAGGACGAGCGTTACGCGGATGTGCTCGCCGCGCTTGAACGTGTGAGCGAGCGCCAGGAATCCGGCGGCCGCCATGCAGTAGCCGGCGTACGCATCCGTGCCCGGAACGAACCAGCTGAGGAGACGGCTCGCGATGCCGAGCAGCACCATCGCGAGCGTTCCCACCATGAACAACGCCGCCAGGCGGCCGGCGGCGTCGTAAAGCGCGTCGAGCGCCCGGCGCACGGTCATTGCGCGTTCACATCCCGCGATACGCGTCGATCACCTTGCGTCCGTCGTCCCCCGACTTGCGCAGCCATTCGGCGAGCATGAAATTGCCGACCTTGCGCAGGTCCGCCGTCAGCTGCTCGGACGGCACGATGACCGACATGCCCTTGTCCTTGAGCTGCGCGAGGTACCAGCCGTTCTTTTCCTCGGAGATCTTCCAGCCGCGGCTCTCGGCGTCGGCGGCGGCCTTCTGCAGCGCCAACTGCACAGGCTTGTCGAGCGCGTCGAACGCCTTCTGGTTGACGATGACGGCGTTCTTCGGCAGCCAGGCCTGGGTGTCGTAGAAATTCTTGATGTGCTCGTAGGACTTCGAGTCGTAGCCCGTCGCGCCGGACGTCATCATCGAGTCCATGACGCCGGTGGCGAGCGCCTGCGACACTTCGGCCGCCTGCACCGTCACCGGCTGCGCGCCGACCAGCTCGGCGATCTTCGACGTGGCCGGGCTGTACGCGCGCCACTTGAGGCCTTTCATGTCGGCCACCGAGTTGAGCGTGCGTTTCGAGTAAATGCCCTGCGGCGGCCACGGCACCGCAAACAGGACCTTCATCCCCTGCTTCGCGAAATGATCGTCGAGCGTCTTCCGCGACGCCTTGTAGAGCTTGAAGGCGGTGCCGTAAGACGTCGCGAGGAACGGAATGCCGTCGAGCCCGTACATCGGGTCCTCGTTCTCGAAATTGACGAGCAGGATCTCGCCGGCCTGCGCCTGGCCGCCTTGCACCGCGCGCTTGATTTCCGGCGCCTTGAACAGGGACGCGTTGGGATGCACCGTGATCTTGAGCTTGCCGGCCGTCGCCTTGTCGACGTCCGCCGCGAACTGTTGGATGTTTTCCGTGTGGAAGTTGCTCGCGGGGTACGCGGTCGGGAGGTCCCACTTCGTTTGCGCGTAGGCGGGCAAGGCGAACGCGAGCGCGGCGATCGCGGCGGCGGCGGAAAGACGCTTCATCAGGGGCTCCTGGGGGCAGGCGGGGCAGGGCGCCACGACGGACGCCATTGGGCCGCGTTTTACCATGGATTGCATGGGACAGGCGAGCGGTGGCGGCGGGCCAAGGGGTCCAACCTATAATGAGCGGCATGTGGGAGTTCTGGATCGACCGCGGCGGCACGTTCACCGACATCGTCGCGCGCCGGCCCGACGGGACGCTCGTCACGCACAAGCTGCTGTCCGAGAATCCCGAACGCTACGCGGATGCCGCGGTGCACGGGATCCGCGAGCTGCTCGGGCTCGCGCCCGGCGCACCGATCCCCGATGGCACGATCGGCGCCGTGAAAATGGGAACGACGGTCGCAACGAACGCGCTGCTCGAGCGCAAGGGCGAGCGGACAGCGCTCGTGATCACGCGCGGCTTCGCCGACGCGCTCCGTATCGGCTACCAGAATCGGCCGAAATTGTTCGTGCGCCGGATCGAGCTGCCCACCTTGCTCTACGATCGCGTGATCGAGGTCGACGAGCGGATCGGCGCTCGCGGCGACGTGGTCCGGAGGCTCGATTTCATTGCTGCGCGGCGTGATCTCGCCGCTGCGCGTGCGGCGGGCATCGACGCTGTGGCCATCGTGCTGATGCACGGGTACCGGTTCCCGTCGCACGAGCGCGCGCTGGCGGGGCTTGCCCGCGAATTGGGTTTCACGCAGGTCTCGGTGAGCCACGAAGTAAGCCCGCTGATGAAGCTCGTCTCGCGCGGCGACACGACGGTCGTCGACGCCTACCTCTCGCCGATCCTGCGGCGCTACGTGCAGCAAGTTGAACGTGAGTTGCGTGGCAATTCCAGTCAACCCGGCCCGCGGCTGCAATTCATGCAATCGAGCGGCGGGCTCACCGATGCGCATCGCTTCCAGGGCAAGGATGCGATCCTGTCGGGCCCGGCGGGCGGCGTGGTCGGGGCGGTAGAAGTATCTCGCCTCGCCGGATTCGACCGGATCATCGGCTTCGACATGGGCGGCACGTCGACCGACGTCACGCACTACGCGGGCGAATACGAGCGTGCGTTCGTCACCGAAGTCGCGGGCGTGCGGCTGCGCGCGCCGATGATGCGAATCCACACCGTCGCGGCGGGCGGCGGGTCCGTCTGCACGTTCGACGGCGCGCGCTTTCGCGTCGGTCCCGAATCCGCCGGCGCCGACCCCGGACCGGCCTCGTACCGCCGCGGCGGACCGCTGACGGTGACCGACTGCAACGTGATGGTCGGCAAGCTCGATCCGAAGCTGTTTCCCAAAGTGTTCGGGCCGCAGGGCAACGAGCCGCTGGATGCGGACGTCGTGCGCGCGAAATTTGCCGCGCTTGCAATCGACATCGCCGCGGCGACGGGTCGCATGCGCGCGCCCGACGAAATTGCCGCCGGATACCTCGAAATCGCGGTCGCCAACATGGCGAACGCCATCAAGCACATCTCGGTGGAGCGCGGCTACGACGTCACCGAATACACGCTATGCTGCTTCGGCGGCGCCGGCGGCCAGCACGCGTGCCTCGTCGCCGACGCGCTCGGCATGACCCGCGTGTTGCTGCATCCCCTTGCCGGCGTGCTGTCGGCCTACGGCATGGGCCTCGCCGACGTGCGTGCACTGAAGCAGCAGGCGGTCGAGGCGCGGCTCACGGGCGACGAGCTCGCCGCGGCCGCATCTGCGTTTGCGGCACTGGAACAATCGGCACGGGGCGACGTTGCCGCGCAGGGCATTCCTGCGTCGCGCATCTCGGCCACGCGAACGCTGCACCTCAAGTACGAAGGCACCGACACCACGCTCGAGACCCGCGTCTCCGACCTCGGCGGCATCGTCGCCGACTTCGAGCGCCGTTATCGCCAGCACTACGGATTCCTGATGCCGGGCAAGCCGCTGGTGATCGAGGCCGTGGCGGTCGAGGCCGTCGGCCGCACGCACGAAGCCCGCGAATCCGTGCCGGCGTTCACGCCGCGGGCGGGACCGTTGCGCCCCCTGTCCACGAACCGCATCTACACCGACGGAAAATTCCACGAGGCGCCGGTATTCGACCGCGACGACCTCGTCCCCGGCGATGCGATTGCCGGTCCCGCGGTGGTTCGCGAAGACAACGCGACCACGGTCGTGGAGCCAGGCTGGCGCGCGACGTTCACGCAGCGCGGCGACATCGTCCTCGAGCGCGTCGAAGCCGCGCGCCGCGACCACGCGATCGGAACCACCGCGGATCCTGTCCTGCTCGAGGTATTCAACAACCTGTTCATGGCGATCGCCGAGCAGATGGGCGTCACGCTGGCCAACACCGCGTACTCGGTCAACATCAAGGAGCGCCTCGACTTCAGCTGCGCGCTGTTCGACGCGCAGGGCAACCTCATCGCCAACGCGCCGCACATGCCGGTGCATCTGGGGTCGATGGGCGAGAGCGTGCAGACGATCATCGCGCGCCGCGCTGGCACGATGCGTCCCGGCGATGCGTACGTGCTGAATGCGCCCTACAACGGCGGCACCCACCTGCCCGACGTCACGGTGATCGCGCCTGTATTTCTTTCGCCGTCGTCCCCGCTCATTTTGGTAACTGAGCGGGAACCCAGTGTCGTTGCAGGAAAGTCACTGGATTCCCGCCTGCGCGGGAATGACGAAATGGAGCGCGCGGCCGCTTCGATGCACACCTCTCAGCCGGAATTTTACGTTGCCAGTCGCGGCCACCACGCCGACATCGGCGGCATCACGCCGGGCTCGATGCCGAACGCGTCGACGCACGTCGACGAGGAGGGCGTGCTGCTCGACAACGTGGAGCTCGTCGCGGAAGGCCGTTTCCTGGAAGCGGAGATGCGCGCGCTCCTTGGCGGCGGACGCTATCCGTCGCGCAACATCGACCAGAATCTCGCGGATCTGCGCGCGCAGATCGCGGCGTGCGCGAAGGGTGCGGAAGAGCTTGCGAAAATGGTCGCGCACTTTTCGCTGCCGGTCGTCCGCGCATACATGCAGCACGTGCAGGACAACGCCGAGGAATCCGTGCGGCGCGTGCTGGACGTGCTGACCGACGGGCGCTTCGAGTACGAGATGGACAACGGCGCCAAAATCGCCGTCGCCATCTCGATCGACAAGGCGAAGCGCGAGGCGACCGTCGACTTCACCGGCACGAGCCCCCAGCAGCCGACGAATTTCAACGCACCGTCCGCGGTGTGCAAGGCCGCCGTGCTCTACGTGTTCCGCACGCTGGTCGACGACGAGATTCCGATGAACGCGGGCTGCCTGAAGCCGATCCGCATCGTGATCCCGGACGGCTCGATGCTCGCGCCGCACTATCCGGCGGCGGTGGTCGCCGGCAACGTCGAGACGTCGCAGGCGGTCACCGACACGCTCTACGGCGCGCTCGGCGTGCTCGCGGCGTCGCAGGGGACGATGAACAACTTCACTTTCGGCAACGACGCGTACCAATATTACGAGACGATATCGGGCGGCGCGGGGGCCGGCCCGGATTTCGACGGCGCCTCGGTCGTGCAGACGCACATGACGAATTCGCGGCTCACCGATCCCGAGGTGCTCGAATGGCGCTTCCCGGTGCGGCTCGAGTCGTTCGCGATACGGCGCGGCAGCGGTGGGGCAGGCCGCCACCGCGGCGGCGACGGCGCCGTGCGGCGCATCCGCTTCCTCGAGCCGATGATGGCGGTGATGCTCGCCAACCATCGGCGCATCGCGCCGTTCGGCGTGGCGGGCGGCGGGCCGGGGGCGGTCGGCCGGAACTGGGTCGAGCGCGCCGACGGTGGGCGCGAGGAATTCGGCGCGACCTGCGCGGTCGAAATGGGTGCTGGCGACGTCTTCGTGATCGAGACGCCCGGCGGGGGCGGATTCGGTCCGCCGACAGACACGGTCCCGGCTCGCGGCGCAGACAAACGCGGCGCATAATTCGGGCACTTTTGAACGGAGACTACGATGGCCGGCATCTACGATTTCAAGGTCAAGGACATCCACGGCAAGACCGTCGGTCTCGACGTGTACAAGGGCAAGGTGCTCCTGATCGTCAACACCGCCAGCAAGTGCGGGTTCACGCCGCAATACAAGGGCCTCGAGAAACTCTACAAGGACATGAACGGCAAGGGCCTCGAGATCCTGGGCTTCCCGTGCAACCAGTTCGGCGCGCAGGAACCGGGGAGCGAGGAGGAGATCGAATCGTTCTGCGAGGTCAACTACGGCGTCACGTTTCCGCTGTTCGCCAAGGTCGACGTCAACGGCGGCGACACGGCGCCAGTCTACAAATACCTGAAGCACGCGAAGCCCGGGTTACTGGGCTCCGAGGCGATCAAGTGGAACTTCACCAAATTTCTGGTCGACCGCGAAGGCAACGTCGTCGAGCGTTTCGCGCCGAACGCCGAGCCGGAAAGCATCGCCTCCGACATCCAGAAACTTCTGTGAGCGGCGCGCGATGAAGGCCGTCGCCAGGCCGTTCGCGTTTTTTGTCGCGGCGCTCGCGCTGGCGGCCGCGGTGGAGGTTGCACGCGCGCAGGCCGATCCGAACAAGGTGCTGCGCGTTGTCTTCCCGGTTGCGGAAACGGGCTTCGATCCGCAGGCGTCGAACGACGTCTACTCCAACCACATCAATCGCGCGATGTTCGACGCGCTCTATCGTTACGACCATCTTGCGCGACCTTACAAGCTCGTTCCGAACACGGCGGTGGCGCTGCCGGAGATTTCCGCGAACGGCCTCGACTGGACGATCCGGATCAAGCCCGGGATCTACTTCGCCGACGATCCCGTGTTCAAGAGACAGAAGCGCGAGCTGACCGCGGCCGACTACGTCTATTCGTGGAAGCGCGTGATCGACCCGAAGGTGCGCTCGCCCAACCTGCAGACGTTCGACGGCAAGTTCGCCGGCGCCGAGGCGCTGGTCTCCAAGGCCAAGGAGACGGGCAAGTTCGACTACGACGCGGTGATGGAAGGATTGGTCGCGAGCGACCGCTACACGATCAAGGTCAGGCTGACGCTGCCGTCGTATGACCTGCTGTCGGAGTTGACCACCATCCAATCGGCGGCCGTCGCCCGCGAGGTGATCGAAGCGTACGGCGACGGCAGCACCTGGGCGATGGCGAACCCGGTCGGCACCGGACCCTACCGGCTCAAGGAGTGGCGGCGCGGCCAGAAGATCGTGCTGGAGGCGAACTCTGGATTCCGCGAGGTCCTCTACCCCGCGAGCACGGACCCGGCCGACCGCGAAATCACGGCGCGCCTCAAGGGAAAGAAGATCCCGCTCATCGGGCGGGTGGAGGTCTACATCATCGAAGAGAGCAACCCGCGGCTACTCGCCTTCGAGAAAGGCCAGTTCGACTACTTCACGGTCCCGCCCGACCTCGTCCCGAATGTGATCGACGCCAGCAACCGGCTGAAGCCGCCGTTCGCAAAGGCCGGCATCGTGCATGCGCGGGGCATCCAGCCGGCGATCTCGTACACGTTTTTCTACATGGAAGACCCGGTCGTCGGCGGCTACACCAAGGACCGCATCGCGCTGCGTCGCGCGATCGGCATGGCGTACAACTCCGACGAGGAGATCCGAATTCTCTGGGCGGGGCAGGCGATTCCGGCGACCCAGCCGATTCCGCCGAATGTCACCGGGCACGATCCGAGATTCAATGGACACGTGAAATACGATCTCGCGGGCGCGAAGGCGCTGCTCGACAAGTTCGGCTACGTCGATCGCGACGGCGACGGCTGGCGCGAGCTGCCCGACGGCAAGCCGCTCGTGCTGTCGATGGGCTCGGCGCCGGATGCCCGCAGCCGGCAATACCAGGAAATGTGGACGCGCAGTCTGACCGCGGTCGGCATCAAGATCGATTTCATCAAGCAGAAATGGCCGGACCTGCTCAAGATGGCGCGCGCGGGCCAGCTGCAGATGTGGTACCTCGGCAACATCAACACGACCACCGAGGGCTACGGCTTCCTCGGCCTGCTCTACGGCGGGCATGCGGGGCTCTCCAATATCGCGCGCTTCAACCTGCCCGAGTACAACAAGCTCTACGACGTCTCGCGCAGCCTGCCGGACAGCCCCGAACGGACGAAACTTTTCCGCGAGATGTCCGCGCTCGTCACGGCCTACGCGCCGTGGACGCTCGAGGTGTACCGGTACGAGAACGTGCTCGTCTACCCGTGGGTCGTCGGATACAAGTACAACGCGATCCAGCAGCAACCATGGCAGTACTACGACATCGACATGAAGATACCGCACACGCCGGTGGCGCAATGACGGTGCGCCGATTCGTCGCGTCAGTCGCTGCCGCGCTGCTCGCGGGGTTCGCGGCCGCCGCGTCGGGCGCCGACATGCAGAAGGTGCTGCACGTCGCGTTCGTCGCGCCGGAGAACGGCTTCGACCCGCAGGCCTCGAGCGACCTGTACTCGAACTACGTCAATCGGCAGATCTTCGATCCGCTCTACAAATACGATTATGTCGCGCGGCCCTACAAGGTCGTGCCGAACACCGCCGCGGCATTGCCGGAGGTTTCCACGGACGGGCTCACGTGGACGATCCGGCTCAGGAAGGGCATCTATTTTTCGGACGATCCGGCGTTCGGCGGCAAGAAGCGCGAGCTCACCGCCGAGGACTACGTCTATTCGTTCAAGCGGCTGATCGATCCGAAGCTGCGCTCGAACAACGCGCAGATCCTCGACGACCGGCTCGCCGGCGCGAAGGCGGCGATCGAGGCGGCGAAAAAATCCGGTGCGTTCGACTACGACACGCCGCTCGAGGGCGCGCAGGCGATCGACCGCTACACGCTGCGCCTCAAGCTCACATACCCCGCCTACGACCTTCTCGCCGACCTCACTTCTTCGGCGACGTCGGCCGTCGCACGCGAGGTGGTCAAGTCCTACGGCGATCCGGCCGGCTGGGTGATGGAACATCCGGTCGGCTCGGGGCCCTATCGGCTGGCCGAGTGGCGCCGGGCCCAGAAGATCGTTCTGGAAGCGAGCCCGAATTTCCGCGACGAGTACTACCCCGTCAGCACGCAGCCCGAGGACCGCGCGCTGATGGCAAAGATGAAGGGCAAGAAGCTGCCCCTGGTCGGACGCGTCGAGATCAGCATCATCGAGGAATCGAATCCGCGGCTGCTCGCGTTCGACAAGGGCGAGCTCGACTACATCGTAATACCGACGGATCTCGTGCAGAAGGTGCTGGACGGCGACAAGTTGAAGCCCGAGCTCGCGACGCGCGGCATCCTCCTCGGGCGGGGCGTGCAGCCCAGCGTCGTCTACACGTACTTCAACATGGAAGACCCGATCGTCGGCGGGTACGGCAACGACAAGGTGGCGTTGCGCCGCGCGATCAGCATGGCCTACAACAACGAGGACGAGATCAAGGTGATCCGCCTGGGGCAGGCGATGCGCGCCACGCAGCCGATTCCGCCCAACGTCATTGGCCACGATCCGGATTTCCAGGGCGGCGCCAAGTATGACGTCGCGGGCGCCAAGGCGCTTCTCGACAAGTTCGGCTACGTCGACAAGGACGGCGACGGCTGGCGCGAGATGCCGGACGGCAAGCCGCTCAAGCTCACGCTCGCGTCCGACCCGTCGGCGATCTACCGCCAGTTCGACGAGCTGTGGAAGAAGAGCATGGATGCGGTGGGCATCCGGATCGAGTTCACCAAGCAGAAATTCCCCGACACGCTGAAGCAGGGGCTCGCCGGGCAGCTGCAGATGTGGGGGCTTGCGAACACCAACGCGAACGACAACGGCAGCGGCTTCCTCGACCTGCTGTACGGCCCGCACAAGGGGATGTCGAATCTGGGCCGCTTCGACCTGCCCGAGTTCAACGCGCTCTACGACCGCGCGAAGAAAATGCCGAACGGCCCCGAGCGCGTGAAGCTCTACCGCGAGATGTCGAAGCTCGTCGTGAACTACGCGCCGTGGGTGCTGCACACCTACCGCATCGAAAACATCGTCGTGCATCCGTGGGTGGAAGGCTACAAGTACAACACGTTCGATCCCCACCCGTGGATGCACGTCGACCTCGACCTCGCGCAGCGCCGGCGCGCGACGAAATAGGATGGACCCGGCGCTCGCGGCCGAACACCAATCGCCGCGCGCCGTATTTGTGGTCGCGGTGGTTGCGCTCGCGGCGCTCGCCGGCGCGGCAGAGGCGGCGGATCCGCCGCGTTTCGCCGATCCCGCCAAGACGATCCGGGTGATGTTCCCGGTTGCCGAGACCGGCTTCGATCCGCAGGCCACGCAGGACTATTACTCGAGCCACATCCAGCGCGCGATCTTCGACCCGCTCTACGAGTTCAGCTACCTCGCGCGACCGTACCGCTTCGTCCCGAACACGGCGACGGCGATGCCGGAAATCTCCGCCGACGGCCGCACCTGGACCATGCGCGTGAAGCCCGGTATCTACTTTGCCGACGACCCCGCGTTCAAGGGCAAGAAGCGCGAGCTCACGGCCGAGGACTACGTCTACACCTGGAAGCGGCTGCTCGACCCGAAGATGCGCGCGCCTTTCCTCTGGTTCATCGAGAACAAGGTGGTCGGCGCCGACGAGGTGGTCGCCAGGGCCAAGGCAACCGGCAAGTTCGACTACGACGCGCCGGTCGAGGGACTGCGCGCGCTCGACCGCTACACGATCCGGCTCATCCTGAAGGAGCCCGACTACGTGATGATGGGCTACATGACCCAATCGCCGATGGCGGCGGTCGCGCGGGAAGTGATCGAGGCGTACGGCGACGCGAGCGGCTGGGCGATGGCCAACCCGGTGGGAACGGGCGCGTACCGCCTTGCGCAATGGCGGCGCGGCCAGAAGATCGTGCTCGAGGCGAACCCGAATTTCCGCGAGGAGTATTTCCCCGACGACGGCGAGCCGGCGGACCGCAAGGACTTTGCCGCGATGAAGGGCAAGCGCCTGCCGCAGGCGGGGCGGGTCGAGGTGTCGATCATCGAGGAATCGAACCCGCAGCTCCTCGCTTTCGACAGCCGCGCGCTCGATTACGCCAACGTTCCGCCGGACCTCATCACCAACGCGCTCGATCCCGCCACGACGACGCTGCGGCCGCGCTACACGGCCGAGCACGTGCGGCTCGCGCGGGTTCTCGACCCCGCATTGAATTACGTCTACTTCAACATGGAGGATCCGGTGGTCGGCGGCTACACGACGGACAGGATCGCGCTGCGGCGGGCGATCGTCATGGCGTTCAACACGAAGGACCTGATCGACGTCTGGTGGCAGGGGCAGGCCATGCGCGCGACGCAGCCGATACCGCCGCCCGTCGCGGGCCACACCCCCGGCTTCGATGCCAACGTCAGGTACGATCCTGCGACCGCGAAGGCGCTGCTCGATCGCTTCGGCTACGTCGACCGCGACGGCGACGGCTGGCGCGACCTTCCTGACGGCAAGCCGTTCACGCTGATGATGGGCAGCTCGACCGCGGGACGCGACCGCGAGCGCGACGAGCTGTGGAAAAAGAGCATGACGGCGATCGGCGTCCGCCTCGATTTCGTGAAGCAGAAGTGGCCGGACCTCCTCAAGATGGGGCGCGCGGGAAAGCTGCAGATGTGGCCGGTCGGCTGGATCACCACGTACGGCGAGGGCGATGCGTTCATGCAGATCATGTATGGCAAGAACGCCGGCCAGTCGAACCTCGGGCGCTTCGTGAACGCGGAGTACGACGACCTCTATCGCAAGTCGAAGCTCGTCCCCGACGGCCCCGGGCGCAACGCGATCTATCGCAAGATGGCGTCGATCCTCGCCGCGTACACGCCCTGGGACATCGGCGTGTACCGATTCACCAACACGCTGGTCAGGCCGTGGACGATGGGGTACAAGCGGCATGTCTACTTCGAGCATCCCTGGAAGTACCTCGACATCGATACCGCGCGCCTCACGGCCGGAAAATAGGGAGGAATCCGATGCTGCATCGACATGCGATCGCCATTCTCGTCGCGCCGGCTCTCGTGTTCGCCATCGGCGCCGCGGGGGCGGCCGAACCTGCCGTGCCACTGAGCGTGCCGGCCCTGAAGACGATTCCCGCAGGCCCGCTCGGCGAGGACGTGCGCCTCGGCCGGACGATCGTCGTCTCGACGAAGACCTCGGTGCGGGCCTACGTCGGCAACGGGCTCGACTGCACGAGCTGCCATCTCAACGCGGGCACGGTGGCCTACGCCGCGCCGCTCGTCGGATTGTGGGGCGTGTTCCCCGAATACGCAGCGCGGAGCGATCGCGTCGAGACGCTCGCCGACCGGATCAACGACTGCTTCCTGCGTTCGATGAACGGACGGCCGCTGCCGGTCGACGGCCGCGAAATGCGCGCGCTCCTTGCGTACACCGCCTGGCTGTCGACGGGCGTTCCGACGGGATCGAGCGTGGAGGGGCGCGGCTTCGCGAATCTCGCGGCGCCGCCGCGCAAGCCCGATGTGGACAGGGGCAAGGCGGTCTATGCGCAGCAATGCGCGGCGTGCCATGGCCCCGAGGGCGGCGGCGTGCACACCGCCGACGGAACGTTCGCGATTCCGCCGCTCTGGGGTCCCGAGTCGTTCAACACCGGCGCCGGCATGGCGCGGGCGTCCATCGCGGCGGCGTTCGTCCACGCCAAGATGCCGCTCGGACGCGGCGGTTCACTGTCGGTGCAGGAGGCGTGGGATGTCGCGTCGTACTTCACCGAGCAGCCGCGCCCGGCTTTCACGCAGACGGCGAAAGACTGGCCGCGGGGTCGTCGCCCGCCCGACGCGCGTAACTGAATTCGAACGCGAGACCGTTGCAGTGGCGCGACAGGCGGTCGGTTCGCCGGGCCGGATTGCGCGTCACGACATTGCCGCTGCCGCGTTCTCCGCGTAAAATCTGCACCAGAACCATGCACGGCAGTATCGAGGAGAACCCATGACCGACGCGCATCGTCATTCCCATCCGCAGTCCGCAATCGCGGGCGCGATGGCTGCGCGCGTCCATGGCGTCCGGACGCTCGACCGGCCGCCGGCAATGGGCCGCGGTATTTCGCAGTAGCCGCCTGGCAGGGTGTCCCGCCAGGCAGCAGGCGGGAAACCCTCGTAATACCCACCCGCCTGTCCTTTTGCGCCGCCTCATGGGGGCGCCTCCCGGCATTGCCGGACAAAAACGGAACGAACAGGCAAACATGTCGCGGCTTAAACGCACGCTGAAGCGCACTTTCAAGGGACTCTGGCGCAGTCAGGACTTCGTGCGCCTGTGGACGTCGCTCACGGTGACGGCGTTCGGCTCGCAGATCACGAACCTCGCGCTGCCGCTTACGGCCGCCGTCATGCTGCAGGCGACACCTTGGCAGATGGGCGTGCTGGTCGCGCTGGAGACGCTGCCGTTCGCGCTTGTGAGCCTGCATGCCGGCGTGCTGATCGACCGCATGCGCAAGCTGCCGATCGTCATCGTTTCCGACATCGCGCGCGGGCTCGCGCTGCTCGCGATTCCCTTCGCGTTTTGGTTCGATGTCCTGTCGATCGAGATCCTGTACGTCGTCGGGTTTTTTTGCGGCGTGCAGAACGTCGTCGGCGGCGCCGCCTACCAGGTGCTGCTGGCGCAGCTCGCGGGCCGGCGGCGTCTGGTCGAGGCCAACGCCAAGGTGACGCTGGGCGAAACGTCGTCGGCGCTGGTCGGCCCGGGGCTCGCCGGCGGGCTGATCCAGCTCCTGACCGCGCCGTTCGCGATCGTGCTCACCGCGTGCTCGTTCTTCGCCTCGGCGCTGATGCTGCGGCGGATTCACGCGCCGCACGACGTGCCGCATCCAGGACCCAACGCTTCGGTGACGACGGAGATCCACGAAGGATTGAAGCTCGTCTGGAACAATCGGACGCTGCTGGCGCTCGCGTGGCTCGCCGGGCTGT
>JBDTLY010000029.1:0-15122 GCA_039934535.1 Casimicrobiaceae bacterium
GCTCAGCGTCGCGCCGCAGCCGGAGCAACATCTGGCATCCCCCTTGCTCTCGGGTCCGCAGACGCTGCATGTCATCGATCGTCCTTCCGCGTCGCGCACGGCCCCGGGCGCCCTGCTCGCGCCCCCGCCGTGGGGGTTGGCGGCCCGGTCCGGGGGATCCTCGGCGAGGAACGTTGCAGGGAGTTTGATGATAAACGAGAACAGCCGGCGGCAGCGCCACAGGTACCGCCGTAGAATGCTCGTTGTCCGAATATTCAATGCCCGATGACCGATTCGCCGCACCTCGCTGAACTGCCCGCCATGCTCGAGGCGGCGCACGATCGCACGCCCGGCGCGGAGGAGGCGCAGGCGCTGCTGCAGGACTGCGTTCGCGAGTTCAAGACGCGTGTGTTCGAGGCCGCGCGCGGCTCAATGGACCTCGCCAGCGACTTGTTCGAGTCGACGACCGGCGTCCCGGACGGCGAAATCGAATCGTTCCGGTCGAAGCGCGGCGAGTGGATCGAGCGCTTCGAGAATTCGATGACCGAATCGCTCGTGCAATGGCAGGCCGGCCGCCGCCGGAGCGGGCGCCGGCCGGACCGCGACGCGTCGGCCGCGACACTTTCGGTCATGACGCCCGTCGACCAGGAAAAGCAGGCGGCGCTGGTCGAAGCCACCGCGTTCCTCCGCCGGTTCACGCGACGCGAGCAATCCGCGCTCACTGCGCGAATCGGCGCGCTCGTCCCCGGGCCGTCGCGCGAGCAGGACAACCCCTTCGGCCCCGAATATGTGCTCGACGCGCTCGGCGTCGCGTCGCGTGGCGTGTATCCGCTTCCGCGCATCTGGCGCTCGCTCATGGTCCGCCTGCTTGCCGACCTCACGCCCGCGCTCAACAAGATCTACATCTCGCTCAATCGCATGCTCGCCGACCGCGGCGTGCTGCCCGACATGAAGGCGGCCTTGCGTGCACGAAGCGAGTTCCGTCCGGACGACGACAAGGATCTGCTGCCCACGTTTACGCGGATGATGTCGGAGGCCGCAACACTGCCGACCGACGTCGTGGTTCCGTCGCTCTCCGACATCGCGGCGTCCGCCCCGGCGGCGAGCGAGTCGGATGCCCCGGCCGTCGCGGGCATCCCGACCACGATGAGCGGTGACCCGCCGCCGGCCTCCGTGGCCCCCGCGCCCTTGGTGCCCCCCGCAGGCAGCTACATGCCGGCGCCGGCCATCCTCGCAGGCCTTGCGGCGCTGGCCGAGCTCGGCAATCGTGCCTCGGCCGGGCAGGTTGCGCCCGGACGTGCCGCGCTCGCCAGCGACTTTCCCGACCTCGATCCCATGATGGCCCTGGGATCCTCGACGCCGCTGTTTGCCACCCTCGGCCACTGGCAGCGGCTCGACCTGCCTGCCGCTCTGCTGCAGGCGATGCCACAGCCCGCGCCGGGCGAAACCGCGCGAGCGATGCCGCTCAACCTGGTCCCGCACATCCGTGCGGCCGTCACCGAGCAGGTCGCGAATCCGGCGGATCGCATCGCGATGGACGTGATCGCGCTGCTGTTCGACTACGTGTTCCGCGACCCATCGATTCCCGACCGGCTGCGACGGCTCTTCGGCCGGCTGCAGGTCCCGATCGTCAAGGCGGCGCTGCTCGACCGCACCTTCTTCTCGGATCGCCGGCATCCGGCCCGGCTGCTGCTCGACCACCTCGCCGAAGGCGCGATCGGCGCGACGGCGAACGAGACCTACGGCGAGGCGTTCGAAGCCGCGGCCGCGCGCGTCATCGACGACGTGTGCCGCGATTTCGAGATCGACATCGCGGTCTTCGCGCGCGCCGATGCGGAGCTCGTGGCTTTTCTCGACTCCGAGCGGCGCGAGGCGGCCCCCGCGCTCAACGACCACGTCGCGGTCGCACTCGCGGCGGAGGAAAGCGAGGCGGACCGCTCGCACGTCCGCGCGCTCGTGCGCGACCACCTTGCAGGCCTCGAACTCCCGTTCGAGGTGCGCACGTTTGCCGAGACGGTCTGGGCCGACTACCTCACGTCGTTGCGCAAGGAACTCGGGCCGGAGAGCGAAGCTTGGCGCGCCGCGCTCGGAACGCTCGACGATCTTCTCTGGAGCATCGTGATCAAGGAGCGGACGGCGCAGAAGGCGCGGCTCACGAAGATGATTCCGGCGCTGATCCTCGGATTGCGCCGTGGCTGCAAGGCGGTCGCGGTCGACGGCGACCGCTCGAAACCTTTCTTCGACGCGCTCTACGCGTTGCACATGGCGGCCTTGAAGCCGGTGGCCGGTGCGACGCCGGCGCAGCCGGCTGCCAAGGCGGCCGACGTGGCGGCGGCGACCGGCGCCCCGGCATCGGAGGTGACAGCCGCTCCGCCGGCCAACGTCCATGACTTCGTCAGCGAAATGGCGGTCGGAACCTGGCTTCGGTTCGGCACCGAGGGCGCGGTCGTGAACGCGCGGTTGTCATGGGTCAGCCCGCTGCGCACCAAGTACGTGTTCACGAGCCGGTCGCGCACGCAGGCCTATGTGTTCTCGCCGGAAGAGCTTGCGTGGGAACTGGGCACCGGGCGAGCGGCGCTGGTGGTCGAGCCGGTGCCGCTGTTCGATCGCGCGGTGAGCGCTGCGCTGGATACGCTGGCGGCGCAACGGCCGCCGGAGAAGGCCGCCGCCTGAACGTCGCGAGGATCGCGCCGCAGCACCCGCGGCCGGCCATCAGCCCACGTGCTTGCGCAAGAACTGCAGCGTGCGCCCGCGCGCGAGCGTCGCCGCCGCCGCGTCGTACGCTGCCCGCTGGTCGCAGTTGAAACCGTGGTCGGCGGCGTAGATGAAGACTTCGGCGGCGGGATGCTTTGTCATCCATTCACGCACCCCGGCGACCGGGATTCCGCCGTCGCGCTCGCCGAAGTGCGCCATCACCGGGCAGCGCGGGACCTCGGAGGCCGCGTCCAGGATGCCGCCGCCGTAGTACGCAATCGCGCACGCGAAACCCGGCAGCCGCGCGGCCGTCATCCAGGCGACATAGCCCCCCCAGCAGTAGCCGATCACCGCGACCATTCCGCTTGCGGCGACGGCATCGCGCGCGGCCGCGACGTCGAGCAGCGCGGACTCGATTTTGGCCAGCGCCTTCAGCGCGCGTCCCTTCGCGATGTCCTCGGGTGCATACCCGATGTCGACGCGCGGCTCGTGCCGGTCAAAGAGTGACGGCGCGATCGCGACATAGCCGTCCGCGGCAAAGCCTTCGCAGACGCCGCGGATGTGGCTGTTGACGCCGAAGATCTCCTGCGCGACGACCAGGGCGCCGCGAGGCGTGCCGGCCGGATCCGCGCGCCACGCCGACAACCGGAAGCCGTCGGCGGCCGCAATTTCGATCATGCGGCCCATTGGCTCGCCCCTTGCGCCGATCAGAGGAACCGCATGAGGAGATACACGTGGGAAATAGCGATCGACACCAGCATCAGCGGAAACGCGATTTTCAGGTATTCCATGAAGCGGAAAGTGGTGCCCGAGCGTTCGGCAAGGCCGGCCACCACGAGATTCGCGGAGGCGCCGATCAGCGTGCCGTTGCCGCCGAGGCACGCGCCGAGCGAAAGCGCCCACCACAGCGGCAGCAGCGCGTTCTCGCCGCCGAACGTCGGTCCCATCGCCTTGATCAGCGGGATCATCGTGGCGACGAACGGGATGTTGTCGATGAAGGCCGACAGCACGGCGGACGACCAGAGAATCGCGATCGCCGTCGTGTTGAAGTCGGCACGGGTCGCCTCGATCAGCGCCTTCGCCATGATGTCGATCAGCCCGGCCTTCTGGATGCCGTAGACCATCACGAACAAGCCCAGGAAGAACATCAGCGTGATCCACTCGGCCTCGGACAGCGCGCCGTGGACATTCTTCGACTGCTCCTCGCCGGACTTGCCGAAATTGTCGAGCAGCAGCAGGACCGCGGCACCGAAAATGGCGATCGTCGCGGGCTCGACCTGGATCTGCCGCTGGAGCATGAACCCAGCGATGACGAGCGCGATGACGACGAGCGACTGCTTCAGCAGGCGCGGATCGGTGATCGTCTCGCGCTCATTGAAGTTCATCACGTGATGCCGGTTCTCGTCGGTCGCCGTGAGGTGCCGGCCCCAGATTAAATAGATCGGGATCATGGTCACGACAAACACCACGACCACCACCGGTGTCAGGGCGAGGCCGAAATCGTTGAACGTGAGCCCCGTCGCCGAGCCGATCATGATGTTGGGCGGGTCGCCGATCAGGGTCGCCGTGCCGCCGATGTTCGACGTGAAGATCTGGGCGAAGAGATAAGGATAGGGCTTGACCTTGAGCTCGTCGGTGATGAGCAGCGTGACGGGAACGGTCAGCAGCACGGTCGTCACGTTGTCGAGGAACGCGGAAAACACGGCCGTGACGACCGACATCATCAGCAGGATGCCCCACGGCTGCGCGTCGACCTTTTTCGCCGACCAGATCGCGACGAACTGGAACAGTCCCGAGCGGCGCGTGACGTTGACGATCAGCATCATCCCGAGCAGCAGGCCGAGCGTGTTGAAGTCGACGGCGGCCACCGCTTCCTTCTGCTCGAGCACGCCCGTGAGGATCAGCAGCCCGGCGCCGAGCAGCGCGACGATGGCCCGGTTCAGGCGGTCGCTCATGATGACGAGGTACGTCACCACGAACAGCGCGGTCGCGAGCAACAGCGGGTCGAGGCCCAAGATCACGCCGGCGGCGTGACCGGCGTCGCCGTGCATCAGCGCTTCCCCGGCGCTTGCAGGGCGGCGAGAACGTCGCGCGCCGACACCACGCCGACGAGTCGGCCGCTGTCACGCTCGACCACCGGGAGGCTGTTCGCGCCCCGGTAGAGTTGCAGCACCATCTCGAGAGGCGCCGTATCGGAATGCACCACGCGCTCCGGCGTGACCGCGAAATCGCGCACCGGCCGGGTGTCGAGCGCGCGCATGTTCTCGCGCAGGTCGTCCAGGTCGTCCGACACGAACGTGAGATCGGGCACGCCATAGCCCACGAGCGCGGCCGCGGGCAAGAGACCTGCGAGGAGGCGGTCGAGCTTGAACATTCCGACGAACTTGCCTTCGGCATCGATCACCGGCAGGTCGGACACGCGGTGCTCGAGCATCCGCCGGGTCGCGTCGGCCACTTTGTCGGTGTCCCTCAGCGTGTCGCAGTTCTGGTTGAAGATCACGATGGGACTCATGGCGGAGGCACTTTCGGCGCGAGGGGGAACCGGCAAGGCGGCAAGTTCGTCGCCGGCCGCCAGAGATTCTAGCCGAATAATCGGCGTTCCGGCACGGGGCGGGTACGCCGGGCAACCGATGGCGTCAGCCGCGTAGAATGCCGCTTCCGCGATGCAAGCATTCCCCCATCTCCTCGCCCTGACGGCCCCGCTCTTTCTCCTGGTGCTCGCGGGCTATGCGCTGATGCGCTGGCTGCGCTGGCCCGTCGCGATCTCGGAGGCACTCACACGTTTCGTGTTCGCGATCGCCGTGCCGGCGCTGCTGTTCCGAATGATGAGTGGATTCTCCCGCCTGCCGGCCGTCGACGCGCGCCTCCTCGTCGCGTACTTCGGAGGATGCGCGATCGTGTTCGCGGCCGGGCGCATCGTCGCGTATTCCCTCTTCCGCATGGACGGCGCCGCGCAATCGGTCGTCGCGGTCGGCGGCGTGTTTTCCAACACCGTGCTGCTCGGTGTTCCGCTCGCGCAGGTGCTGCTGGGCGAGGCCGCGATGCCGACGATTTCGCTGGTCGTCGTGTTCAACGCCCTGGTCCTGTGGACGCTCGTGACCGCGTCCGTCGAGTGGGCCCGCCAGCGGGAACTGTCGTGGTCCGCGCTGTCGAAAACCGCCGTCGATGTCGTGACGAATCCGGTCATCGGAAGCATCCTCGCGGGCACCGCCTTCGGCTACACCGGCCTTGCCATGCCCGGGATCGTCGACCGGACGCTCGAGCTGATCGGCCTGGCCGCCGCACCGTTGTCGCTGATCGTGCTGGGGATGGGCCTTGCGGAATTCCGCGTACGCGACGGCTGGCGCGCGAGCACGGCCCTCGCGGCGCTGAAGCTCGGCCTCTTTCCCCTCGTCGTGCTCGTCCTCGCCCGGGTGCTTGCGCTGCCGCCGCTCGAAACGCAGGCGATCGTGATGCTCGCGTCGCTGCCGGTCGGCGCCAACGTCTACCTGATGGCCCGGCAGTTCGCGACCCAGGAGGGCACCGTGGCCGCGGGCCTTGTCATCTCGACCGTCCTCGCCGCGATCACGACCCCCCTGCTGATCGCGCTGTCGGCGAATTGAGCGGCGCAGGCTTCGCGGACGCGTTTTCGCGCATACTTGAGGCTTCCATTGCCTGGAGAATCGCCGTGCAACCCGACGCCCGGAAGATCGAGACGCTCACGCGCGAGCTGTTGCTTGCGCTGGGCGAGAACCCCGACCGCGAGGGCCTCAAGGGAACGCCGCGCCGCGTGGCCGACGCGATGGCCTTTCTCACCTCCGGCTACCGGGCGGATCCCGTCAAGCTGATCAACGGGGCCATCTTCACGCAGGCGACCAACAGCATGGTCATCGTGAAGAACATCGAGCTCTACAGCCTCTGCGAGCATCACATGCTGCCGTTCTTCGGCCGGTGCCACATCGGGTACCTGCCGAACGGCCGCGTGTTCGGGCTTTCGAAGCTCGCGCGGCTGGTCGACATGTACGCGCGCAGGCTGCAGCTGCAGGAACGGCTCACCGAGCAGATATCGCAAGCCATCATGGAGGCGATCGACGCGACCGGCGTGGGCGTGATGATCGAAGCGCGCCACCTTTGCATGATGATGCGGGGCGTCGAGAAGCAGAATTCGGTGATGGTGACCTCGTCCGTCCTCGGCACTTTCCGCGAATCGGCCTCGACCCGCGAGGAATTCCTCGCGCTGATCGGCAACCGCGCAACGTAAGTCGCGCGCGGGGCAGTCGCCGAACCTTCCAAGGTTGACGCCCCGGCGCGGGGCGCATAGCCTATGGCACCCGGAGCGCGGCCGGCAAGGCGCCGACGGCGCGCGCGGCAGACAACCCATAACCAAAGCCCCGGAACGCAACCGGTGCGATGCGGCGACGAGGAGAGCTCTCGACCATGCCGGGCCCCTATCGTGTCCTGCCGATCCTCCAGAGCCTTTGCGCGGCCATCGACGAGCTCTATATCGAGGAAACGGGCCCATTCGGCGCCATGGTCACCGAGGAGGTGCGCGAGAAGTGGGTCGCCACCGGCAACAAAGTGAAGACGACCGACGTCGACGAATACATCCTCCTGCTGGCCGAGCAGCTCGACGAGCCGTGGAAGCGGTCCGAATTCATCATGCTGGCGCGGCAGCTGGTGGGCATCCGGTAGAAGGCGGTCGATGCCGCCTAACGCATCGAAGGAAAAGGGAAACGAACCATGCTGAACAATCGCTCGCTCACGGTGCAGTTCGCATGCGTGTTCCTGTTGGCGCTGACGCTCGTCGGCGCGGCCTTCTACCTGATCCTCGACCGCATCTACGTGAACCAGCTGAAAAGCCAGGCCGAGACGGTCGCCGACAATGTCGACGCGTTCGGGTCCTGGGTCGCGCAGTACGGGCGCGTCTGGGTGAAGGGCGACGACAAGAGCTACCTCGGACATGCGAGCCTGCTGCAGCCCGAGGAAGGAACGCCCGAGGGGACGGTGCCGCCGCCCGGGACGAAGCTCACACCCGTCGATTTCTATTCCAAGAACCCCGCGCTGGCGCAAAGGGAATTTTCCGAGGCGGTCGAGCGCTCGCCGTCGCAATCCAAGTTCCGGCTGACATCGCACAACGTGATGAATCCCGGCAACAAGCCGGACGCCTTCGAGGAAGGCGCGTTGCGCGAGATTCGCACGAACAATCTCAAGGAATACTACGTCCTCAACGACAATGGATTTCGCTATGCGCGCGCCGTGTATCAGAAGGCGTCGTGCATCGCCTGCCACGGCGACGCGGCCAACGCGCCGAACGACGTCAAGGTCCGCTACGGGACGACGAACGGCTTCGGCTTCAAGGAAGGCGACGTTGCGGGCATCATCAGCGTGCGGCTGCCGGCCAAGTCGTTCTGGGACGTGGCGCTCAACGTGGTCGGCGTCTGGGAACTGCTGATGATCGTCGCCGCCTTCGTCATTGCGATGGTGTTCATGTACCGGGCTGTCGTGTCGCCGATACGCAGGCTCACGGCTGCCACCCAGCAGATCTCGCTCGGCAAGGCCGCGGACCTGGGCCTTGCGAAGATCAGCCCGAAGAGCGGCAACGAGCTGCACAAGCTTGCGCTCGCCACCGAGCGGCTGCGCGTGTCGATCAACATGGCGATCCAGCGGCTTTCCGGGAAAAAACCAGGCGCATGACGGGCACTGCCGCGTGCATGGGCTGCGTCCGGACGCGGTATCTGGTATAATCACGTCACGCGGCACCTCGACCAGTCCACCTGCCGCTGTCGGTTCCGACGTTCCACCCCCCTTCGGTTTGCCTGCGACTGGCGCTTTCAACGGCGACGGCACGTCGTTATTCGAAAGCGTTCATGTCATTCTCCAAGCTCGGCTTGTCCGAGGAACTCGTCCGCGCGGTCGCCGAACACGGCTACACCACGCCCACGCCCATTCAGCTGCAGGCGATCCCCGCGGTGCTCGCGGGCGGCGACCTGCTCGCCGGCGCGCAGACCGGCACCGGCAAGACCGCCGGCTTCGTGCTGCCGATCCTGCAACGGCTGTCCATGCATCCCGCGCCCAAGGTCGTGGGCGGGCGCAAGCCCGTGCGCACCCTCATTCTCACGCCGACCCGCGAACTCGCGATGCAGGTCGAGGAAAGCGTGCGCGTCTACGGCAAGTATTCGAAACAGACGTCGACCGTGGTCTACGGCGGCGTCGGCATCCACCCGCAGATCGCGCAGCTCAAGCGCGGCGTCGACATCCTGGTGGCCACGCCGGGCCGGCTGCTCGACCACCACCAGCAGCGGACCGTCGACCTTTCGCACGTGGAAATCCTGGTACTGGACGAAGCCGACCGGATGCTGGACATGGGCTTCATCCGCGACATCAAGCGCATCCTCGCGCAACTGCCGAAGCGGCGGCAGAACCTGCTCTTCTCGGCGACGTTCTCCGACGAGATCAAGGCGCTCGCCGACACGCTGCTGAACGCGCCGGCGATGATCGAGGTTGCGCGCCGCAATTCGACCGTCGAGATCATCACCCAGAAGGTCCACCCGGTTGACCGCGACCGCAAGCGCGAACTCCTGTCGCACCTCATCAAGACGCAGAGCTGGTTCCAGGTGCTCGTGTTCACGCGCACCAAGCACGGCGCCAACAAGCTGGCCGAGCAGCTCAACCACGACGGCATCACCGCGCTCGCGATCCACGGGAACAAGAGCCAGGCCGCCCGCACGCGCGCGCTGGCCGAGTTCAAGGTGGGCCGCCTGCAGGTGCTGTGCGCGACCGATATCGCCGCGCGCGGCATCGACATCGAGGACTTGCCGCACGTGGTCAACTACGACCTGCCCAATGTCCCCGAAGACTACGTGCACCGGATAGGGCGCACCGGCCGTGCCGGCGCGACCGGCGAGGCGATTTCGCTCGTGTGTGTGGACGAGCACGCGTTCCTGCGTGACATCGAGCGGCTCATCAAGCGCGAGATCCCGCAGACGGTGATCGACGGTTTCACGCCCGATCCGCGCGCCCGGGCGCAACCGATCCTGCAGCGACAGGGCCGCGGACAGCCGCCCGGCAGCGGCGGTCGCGCGCCACCGCGCAATCGCGGAGCGCAAGGCGCGCCGCGCAGTGCGAACGGCGGTGGCAAGGGGCGCGGATCGGCGGGAACGCCGCACTCGCGGCCCAAACAACCTGCAGACGGAACGGCGCGCGCCGCACCCGCGGGCGCGCCGGCGGACAGATCGGGCCGTCCCGCACCGCGCACGAACATCGACAAGCCGCGCAGCGGTCAGCGGTTCGGCGGTCGCGGCCGCTGACCGTCGGTCGGGACGGCGCGCGCGCCAGCATGTGGATGATGGCGCGTCCGGAGGGCGATCGGCGCGCCGGAAGTCAAGGCAGGAATTTTGAAAAGGAGTCCGCGATGTCCAAAGGCAAAGGTGGCGGCTTCAAAGGTCACAACGCGAAAACCGGCCCGCATCAACCGATTCCCCTGGGGCCGCAGGCACGCAGGCCGGCAGGCGCTCCGGTGCTGCGCATTGCGCCTCGCGGCAAATCCGGCGCGAAAGGCCGCTGACCGCGCACGCGAATCGCCTTACTTCGCGCGGCGGGATTCAGCCCTTGACGAGGCGCGGCTGACCGGGCTTCACGTCACCGCAATCGGACGCGACCCAGCGGTTGACCATCTGGACCGTGACCTTGCGCTCGCCGCGCTCTTCCTTCTGCACCATGGTCACCGTTCCCCTGACCTCGTCGGCGGACACGGCCGCGAATTCGACGGTGCCGGTCTGCTTGCCCCCGCCGCACACGACCGCCATCTTCACGCCGCGCGACGATTCATCGAGCACCGTCCGTTGGCAATTGGCATCCTCGCGCTCCTCGCGCGAAAACGTGTCCCACTTCTGCGCCGTCTCCGGCGTGACGCAATAACGCGCCACCGTCATCGAGGGCGCGGTGGACCCGCGCGACGCCAGCATCTGCTCGATTCGCGCGCGCTGCTCCGGCGGCAGCTTCGACAGGTCCGCGACGGGCGATACGGGCGCGCCGTCCATCTGGCGCGTGACGGTGCGCTCCCATAAACCGGGCTTGACGCCGGGCGCGGCGCAAAACGCGGCGCTCGCGACACTGCCGGCGACCACGGCGATCAGAATTCTGGAACAGGACATCGGGAATCCTCGCGTCTAACGCTAAGGGACAGAGCGTAAGGTTCCCGCGTCGCGAGCGCAAGCACCGCGCGACGCTCGCCCGTGCGGCCCAGGCGCGATCGGCTAGAATCGATGCCGACGTGACCGCGACGAAAATTCTCAGCCACGACGACGTGGGGCAACTGCGCGCCGCCGCATCCCGCTTCGGCAAGGCCGAGCGCGCCCGCAAGTCGGTGCTGCTCTCCCAAGGCGCCGCGCGCGCCATCGTCGGCGCGGACGTGCTCGTCGCCTGGCACGATTGCCTGCTGTACCTCATCGCCTACCCGGAATCGGCGGCGCTCCTTCGTGCCGCGCGCGCCGAACTCCGGCGCGTCGCGGCGCTCGCGCGTCAATGGGCCACGACGGGTCCGGCACGCGAGCGCCGCCGGCTCGAGGGCAGCGGCCTCGCCTGGACCACGCTGACCTACGCATTCGGCTGGGATGTCGCACGCTGGCTCGCCGCGCGCTTCCCGCGGCACGGCGACGTCGATTCGTTCGGCGACGATGGCACGCCGCTCGCGGACGTCCTCGGTGCCGCGCTGCCGCCGCTCGAATTCGGGCTGCTCGCGAACGCCGAGAACGGCATCGCATTGCTGGACGAAATGCGCGCCCGCGGCTCGCGGCTTGCCTGCCTCGTCGCGCAATTCGAGCGCCTGCAATGTCCGGACGCGGTGCGCGCCGTGCTGTTCGATTCGCTCCAGACGTTCCTCACGCTCCGCCCCGCAGCGTCGTCATTGTCGCGGACGTTCGTGCGCGGGCTGCCGGCGCCCGTGTTCTTCCATCGCGACGGACTCGTGCGCACGATCGACCTGCCCGCGCTCCTCCGCCAGCGACTGCCGCCCGCGCGGGCGCTTCACGTCGAATCGCGCCGCCAGGCCCTCGATGCGGCGTGCGCCATGCTCGCCGCGCTCGGCCGCGAAACCGACGCGATCGCCGCCGCGTACCCCGGCGGCGTCGAGTGGCACGACGTCGGCCGTGGCATCGCCGTCGCGCTCTATGCGATGCACCCCGACCGGCGCGACGCGCTCGATTCGCATATCGGGATGATGCTGTTCAAGAACGGCCTCCCCGTCGGCTATGGCGGCGGCTGGCCGTTCGCCGGCGCCTGCCGCATCGGCATCAACGTCTTCGAACCGTATCGCGGCGGCGAGTCGGCGCTCCTGTTCGGGCAGGTCCTGCGCGTCTACTGCCAGCGCTTCGGGGTCCGGCGCTTCGTGGTCGAGCCGTCGCAATTCGGCGGCGCCAACACCGAAGGCCTGCGCTCCGGCGCGTTCTGGTTTTACTATCGGCTCGGCTTCCGGCCCGTCGACGCGCGCGCCGCCGCGCGCGCGCGCGACGAGCATGCGCGCATGCGGGCAGACCCCGCCTATCGCACGCCCCTGCGTGCGTTGCGGCGCATCAGCGACACCGACCTCGAGCTCGTGATCGGCGGCGGCAACGACACCCCATGCGAGCCGGCGCATTTGAGTGCCGCGGTCAGCGCGTGGATCGATGGGCGATTCGGCGGCGATCGGAGCGCGGCCGAACGAGGTGCCGCACGCTCGGTCGCCCGCGCGCTGGCCATCGCCGATCTCGGCGCATGGTCGCCTGCCGAGCGCCGCGCGCTGGTCGTACTTGCGCCGTTGCTGGCGCAAATTCCGGATCTTGCCCGCTGGCCGGCGGCGGACCGCCGCCGCCTCGTCGCGATCATCCGCGCAAAGGGCGGCGACGAATTCCGCTTCCATCGACAGCTGCTGCGGCACTCCCGGCTGCGGCGCGCGCTGTCGTCGCTGTCGATGCGCAACACCTGACCGGCGCGGTCAGGTGACGGCTCACACCATCAGCCGGCTCATGCATGCGCGAAAGAAGGCCATCCGGTGAAGGTCGGGCGGCTCGGGCCGGTCGAATACGTCGCGCGCGGCGCCAAGCAGAAACGATTCGTCCGCCGGGTCGTGGACGAACCAGCGCAGTTCGTTCGGGAAGGCGCGGATGGTCTCGAAGTCCGACTGCATCTGCCCGAGGAAGGCCTCGCGCGTCATCCCGTTGTCGCGCGCCTGCGCCGCATTGCCGATGAACTCGGCGCCCTCCGTGCATTCGATCGACGATGGCGTGCTGGCGCCGGCGACACCGGGCGCAGAAGCGACCGCCGCAAGCGACACCGCGATGAGGATCCGTGCCGCACGTGATGGCATAGCCTTGTGCATGGTCATCCCTCCTCGTTGATTCCTGCCGGATCGTAATCCTGCAATCGTGGGTGTCAATCGTGCAGTGCAGCGAATGCGTGGCACGGTAGAATGCGCGACCATGCCCGCGAAGCCCGCAACGCGTCCCTACGTGGTCCGGAATTCCGGCATCCACGGTCGTGGCGTGTTCGCGACGCGCGCGATCCGCAAGGGAACGACGATCCTCGAATATCGGGGCGAGCGGACGACCTGGAAAATCGCGCGCGCGCGCCCCGACAGCGACCCCGACAATCCGCATCACACGTTCATCTTCGAGCTCGAGGACGGCAGCGTGATCGACGCCGACGTGCGCGGGAACGCAGCTCGCTGGATCAACCATTCCTGCGCGCCCAATTGCGAAACGTTCGAGGACGACGATTCCCGCGTGTATATCGAGGCGCGCCGGACGATCCGCCTCGGTGAAGAGCTCACCTACGATTACCAGCTGACCTACGATGGCCGGATCGGCAAGCGGGTGCTCGCTGCCTATGCGTGCCGCTGCGGCGCGCGGCGATGCCGCGGTTCGATGCTGCTGCGCCCGCGGCGCAAGGGCAAGAAGTCATAAAAGGCGAGGAGTCGCGCGATGACCCGGAAACGCTCCCTCCCATCCGCCGGCAAGGTCGTCGTGTGCGATCACACGTCGAAAATCCTCGCCGACAATCCGCTCGGCGACCCGCATGTCCGCAAGCTTGCGGTCTGGCTGCCTCCGCAGTATGACGAAAATGCGACGGCCGGCCGCGGCCGCCGATTTCCGGTCCTGTACGACATGGTCGGCTTTACCGGGTCGGGCATGGGTCACATCGGCTGGAAGCCGTTCGGCGACAACGTGCCCGAGCGCGCAGCGCGCCTCATTCGCGAGCGCAGGATGGGCCCCGCGATCTTCGTGTTGCCCGACTGCTTCACGTGCCTCGGCGGCAACCAGTACGTCAACTCGTCGGCCATCGGCAACTATGCCGATTACCTGACGCGCGAGATCATTCCATTTGTCGACCGCGAATTCCGCACGCTGCCCTCGCGCGACCATCGCGGCTGCTTCGGCAAGTCGTCCGGCGGCTACGGCGCGATCATCCACGGCATGAAGTACCCGCGGCACTGGGGCGCGATCGCCGACCATTCGGGCGACGCGCATTTCGATTTCGTCTACCGCCACGACTGGCCGAACACGCTGAACGAGCTCGCGAAATACCGGGAGCCGACGCTCCGTGCGGGCGCGTACGATGCGCCCGGCGATGCGGCTGCGAGGAAGCGGCTCGCCGCCGGGCACGACGACGGCCGCGTCAGGCGATTCCTGAAAGAGGTCTGGAGCAAGGAAAAGCTGTCGCATGCCGAAGTCCATGCGATCATGAACGTCTGCATGGCCGCGACATACGACCCGGACCCCGGGGCGCCGCTCGGCTTTGGCCTGCCGTTCAACCTCGAGACCGGCGAGACGATCGACGCGCGCTGGAAGAACTGGCTCCGGCACGACCCGATCCACCTCGTCGGCCGCCACGCCAAGGCACTGCGCTCGCTCCACGGCATCTACATCGATTGCGGCTGGCGCGACCAATACCACATTCACTACGGCACGCGGATCCTTTCGCGGCGGCTCGCGGACGCCAGAATTCGCCACACTTACGAAGAGTTCGACGACAACCATTCCGACGTCGACTACCGGATGGACGTGAGCCTTCCGTTTCTCTACCGCGCGCTCAAACCCTGAGGCGCGACGCAACGACAGCAGCAGGAGGCAGAACATGAAAATTGACGACATGCGCGAGAGCTCGAACGTCGAGGAACAGTCGGGCGGGGGCCGCTCCTTCGGAGGCGGCGGCATCAGGCTCGGGGGGGGCGCGCTCGTCCTGATCATCATCGTCAGCGTGCTGTTCGGCATCAACCCGATGACGCTGATCGGCGGCCTCGAATCGGTCGCGCCCCCGGCCGGACAGCCGGCGCCCGGCCAGCCACCACCAGGATATGGACCTCAGGCCGGCAAGGCGGGTCCCGGCACGCCCGCCGATCCGTCGCGACAGCTCGCGGCGCGTGTGCTCGGCGACACCGAGGACGTGTGGGGCGCGGTGTTCCAGACGATGGGCAAGACCTATCCGCCGCCGACCCT